>DAOVUK010000072.1 GCA_030632625.1 Gammaproteobacteria bacterium | reverse complement strand
GTATTCAAAAAGATTAAACTGGTCCCAGAATGGTTCAGTGAAATAGAGCACAAAAGCATCATTGCTGCTGTTGTTTTCAACTGTTATTTTAAACCAGGCAGTGCCGCTTTTGTAACCTAAAGCAAATTGATTAGGGATGGTTTGCTTAAAATCTATTTTACTTATGTCATTAATCGTTAATTTTGAATTTTGATCATAAAAATAAGAGATCAAAAAATCATCTGTTTTTTTTGCGCCATCAACAGGAACAACATTTGCACATGCAATTTGTGCCATAAGCAGTATAAATACGGATATTAAAATACGCACTATAATAATTGTCCATTTTTTAAGTTTAAAGACTATTTTTTACGACTGTCTTTGACCATTTCATAGGCGGCTTTAATCTGCTGTGTTTTTTCAGTCGCCATCTGAATCATTTCTTCCGGTAAACCCTTAGAAACTAATTTATCCGGATGATGTTGATTCATTAATCGCCGGTAGGCTTTTTTAACTTCCGCATCTGTAGAGGACTTAGGAACACCTAACATCTCATAAGCTTCTTTGAGTAAAGCAGAGGGGCTTTTATGCTCATCACCCTGGCCATAATAATAACGATTACCACCCAGACCAAGGTTAGAACTAACCAGTGCAATTAATTGTTCAACATGGCGCGTGCTGAATCCCAAACGTTGGGCAATTTTACTAATAATCAGCTGTTCTGCGACATCTATTTTGCCATCGGCTAAAGCAGCATGCAGCTGGATTTCCAGAAACATCTGCAGCAATGTGGTACGTCGATGGGCAACCTGTTTAAATTGAAACAACACACCTTCCAGATCAAAGTCTGACTGCTTGCCTTTATTAAACAGATCAATTGCTGCTTTCTTTTGTTCAGCATCCAGCTTCATATGATCCATAATCTGCTTCGCCATGGCAATTTCATCTTTGCTCACAACACCGTCAGCTTTGGCAATATGTCCCATAATAGAAAAAGTCGCCGAGAAGAAGGCAGCCTGAGTTAACTCATTGTTATCCCCCATACCTTTCTGCATTGGTTTATCAACTAATTTGTGACCAATCACACTACCAATTAATAAACCCAGCGGCCCACCCATAGAAAAACCAACTGCACCACCTAAAAGCTTACCCCACCAACTCATCTCTTTTTCCTCACAAAACTCTCGATTTAAACTAAATAAACAGTTAAATCATAACAAAAAGAATCAACTTATTGAATTTTATGTTTGCCTGATATTCAGTTTAGTAAAAATATATTTTTTCCACGGCCCTAACTGCTTAAATGAATAATAAGCTTTCTCTGTCCACTGTGTTTTCGATGCTCCCATAGATAAAGACCCTGCCAGGTACCTAAGGCCATTTTATTGTGCATCACAGGTATTGCAATGGATGTTGCCGTGATGGCTGATTTAATATGGGCAGGCATATCATCAGCGCCTTCAAAAGTATGTGTATAGAGTGGATCATTTTCAGACACCAGTCGATTCAGCCAGTTTTCTAAATCACGTCTGGCAGAAGGATCGGCATTTTCCTGAATAATTAAACTCGACGACGTGTGCTGCATAAACACCGTACACAGACCCTCATCAACATTTGACAAACTAACAACATGATTGACTTGTTTGGTTATGTCATGCAAACCTTGCGTTGCTACCTCTATTTTTATCACTTCAATCACATTTTTTACCTTTTTCAGCTCTTATTAAGAGAAATTATCAAATAAACGTCATTATTTTGCATATTCTGCTATTTTTCTCACAAAAAAACTATACATATCTTATATCAACGATTATGCTTACATCATAGACTAATATCCAGTCTGTTTTATTTGAGCCTATGCTATAAGTCTTTAAATGACCTTAAATTTAAATCAAATATACCGGAGTTCATCATGGCCGTAAAAAAGAAAGCTGTAAGCAAAAAAAAAGTTGCCAGTAAAAAGAAAGTTGCCGCAAAAAAAGTTGTTGTTAAAAAATCAGCAACAAAAAAAACTGCTGTTAAAAAAAAGGCTGCTGTAAAACTAGCTGTTAAAAAAGCAAAAACAACTGCCATTCAAAACAAAATGACCAAATCTCAAATTCTGACTGAAATTGCAGATAATACAGAAATCAGCAAAAAAGATGTGACAACGGTTATGGCTGAACTGGATTTATTAATTGAGCGTCATATCAAAAAACGTGCTTGCGGAGAATTTTTACTGCCCGGCCTGTTAAAAATTGTTACCGTTAAAAAACCTGCAGTTAAAGCAAGAAAAGGCATTAATCCATTTACCGGTGAAGAGATGATGTTTAAAGCAAAAAAAGCAACCACGGTGGTTAAGGTCAGAGCACTTAAAAAATTGAAAGAGATGGCACTTTAGCTCAATGTCAGTAACTCACGCCTAAAACTTAGCCTTCAGAGCAATGTTCTGAAGGCATTTTCTATCTGTTTCAGCTATTTTTCCCGCCCCCTGCCAGAGCCATCTAGTCATTTTTTTCCTTTATTATTGTATTTCCCACTTTCTTTGTCTACATTATCTTGCAAGGGTAAAATTTTTATCATATGATTTTCTCTATAACTGTGTTAAAAATCAAATCATGTAAAGTGACCATAAGGGAGATGTAGAATGCCTTGTAATTATCAAGAGCTCATAATAAAACCACTTCAAGTTGCGGCTACTTTATGTGAGCCTGATTCTTCCCCTCAGGGGAGTGTTAGTCTGGAAGCTCCTGCCATTAAAGTGATGACTGACTTAACAACAGTCGCTGCAGTCACCATCTTACCTGCCTGTACTCTGGATGAAGCAACCAACCAGATGTTAAAAATGAAAGTTAAATTATTATTTGTCACTGATTCCCAGAATCAGCTCATTGGTTTACTCACCTATAGTGACTTACAGGGTGAACGACCCATACAGTTTCAACAGTCTAACGGGGTATCCAGGAGTGAAATTTGTGTTGCGGATATTATGACCGGTATTGAAACAATTGATGTTATGGAGTGGTCTGTCGTTGAAACAGCCCGGGTTGGTGATGTTGCCATGACCATGAGAAAACTAAATCGCCAGCATGCACTGGTTCTGGATCATCCTGCTGATGCTTATCGGATCCGTGGTATTTTTTCCACCAGTCTGCTAAGTAAGCTGTTAGGCATACAAATTGATACCACAGAAGTAGCCCAGACATTTGCCGAATTTGAGCGAGTTCTGGGGTGTAATACATAAAGTGATGACAGTTAGTATGTTTATAAGTTTGTAAGTTGTAAGTCAATAGCAGCTGAAGCCTGAGCCTATTTTTTATCTCTTGCTTTTAACTTAAAAACATACAAACATACAAACTTACAAACTATCTTTTTCCAGACGGGCAATAATATCCAGATATTGCTTCTCCTTCTTATTCCAGGAATTCATTGCAAATGCAAGCAGGATCATTATCGCAAATAATGCTGAAATGGCAGTAGCGCCAGTAACGGCCAGAACAGCGATATCGGTTAATTGTGTTAAATCTGTACCACTGTCACTTTTTTCTTTTAAAAGAGCTAAAACAGCTTGAGGATTAACCATTTCAGGTTTAAACCAATACATAAGCCCCCATGCAGCCGCAGTAGAAAACCCAATGCTCCAGGAAAGATAGCCTGAAATCTTTTGAAACAATGACCTTTTAAAGATAAATTGTTTTTGTGTCTCTGTGAGCATAAAATACCTTCTAATTGAAAATAAGCATTCAAGCCCATATTATAGCCTAACAAATAAGGATAGAAACACTTTACAAGCTTATGTCAAAAAAAGATTATTATAAAACTCTTGGTGTCAATCGTAATGCCAGTAGTGCCGATATAAAAAAACAATATCGCAAACTGGCCAGAAAATATCACCCGGATGTCAGCAAACTCAGCAATTCAGAAGCAAAATTTAAAGAAGTCAATGAAGCCTATGATGTCCTGAAAGATAAAGAAAAACGTGCTAATTTTGATCGTTTTGGCTCTGCAGACGGCAATCCATTTCAAGGTGGTGGCTTTAGCCCACCTCCCGGAGGCAGTAACTTTGGAGGATTTGGTCAGGGTAGTTTCAGTGATATCTTTGATAATATGTTTACCAACTCCCGTGGTGGTCAATTTAACGGTCAGGAAGATACTTTTACCCGTCAAAGACAACGGCCTCAAAAAGGTCAGGATCAAACTGTTCCGATTTCTGTCGACCTGGAAGATTCCTATCATGGTGCTCACCGTTCCCTGAATGTCCACATTCCCGGCACCACAGGCATCAAAAAACTGAAGGTGAAGATCCCCAAAGGTATCAAGGAAGGACAAAAGATCCGCCTCAGCGGGCAAGGTGGTGCAGGTCAAATCAAAGGCGATCTGTTTCTGGAAGTTAAATTTAATCGTCATAAACATTTTACCGTTGAGGGTAAAAATATTAATCTGGTTCTACCAATTACGCCCTGGGAAGCAGCTTTGGGCACCAAATTATCCATCCCGACTTTGGGCGGCACCGTAGAAATGAAACTTGCAGTCAATACTAAAGGTGGAAAAAAACTGCGTCTGAAAGGTCGGGGATTACCAGGCAAGGATGTGGGTGATCAATACGTTGTCTTGCAGATCATGACACCTGAAGCAGATACTGATGAGCTAAAAGCCCTTTATGAAAAAATGCAGAAAATCAGTCAATTTAATCCACGCAATGATTTTTAAAGCTGCTGCCCCGGAGCAAGGATATAAAAATAATTGAACTAAGTTGATAGAAAAAAGTCACATTAAATAACTCATTTAATAAAATCTAATGAGTGTATACCCGTGATATTTGCCTCTATAATAACTTAAGGTTCTAATTCTCATGATGATATTTATAAAACAAAGATATTTTTTCTCCACCCTGTCAGTTTTACTCATTTCCCTGTTGTTTTTAAATTATCTCTACGCATTACCCACTCATGACAGTCAGAACAGGCAATTACCGACTCTGGCACCCATGCTGGAAAAAGTCACACCTGCCGTTGTCAATATATCAACCAAAGGCTCATATCAAGTCCGCCAGCAATTACCGGACTTCCTCAATGACCCGTTTTTTAAACGCTTTTTCAAATTTGACCCCCCTCATCAGCAACGGCAGCAATCACACGCAATGGGTTCCGGTGTGATTGTTAATGCCCAAAAGGGTTATATTCTCACCAACAATCACGTCATTGAAAATGGCAGCGAAATACTGGTCACATTAAAAGACGGACGCAAGCTGCAGGCAGAACTTATCGGCACTGATCCGCAAACTGATATAGCATTACTTAAAATCAATGATGATAATCTTTCTGAGATCAAACTTTCTGATTCTGAGCAATTACGCGTTGGTGATTTTGCTCTCGCTATCGGCCACCCTTTCGGTCTGGGCCAAACAGTCACATCCGGAATAGTCAGTGGTCTGGGTCGCAGCGGGCTGGGCATTGAAGGTTATGAAGATTTTATTCAGACTGATGCGTCAATTAACCTTGGCAACTCAGGCGGTGCGCTGGTTAACTTACATGGTGAGCTGATTGGCATCAATACCGCAATTTTTTCCCAAAGTGGTGGTAACATTGGTATTGGCTTTGCGATTCCTGTCAATATGGCAAAATCAGTCATGGATCAGCTCATAAAACACGGTTCAATTCAACGTGGCCTGCTGGGTGTGCAAATTCAGGATCTCACTCCTGAGCTCGCTTCTGCCTTTGGCGTCAATGTTAAGCGTGGTGCTGTAATCGCACAGGTTGTTCCTGATTCAGCAGCAAGTCAGGCTGGTGTTAAAGCAGGGGATATTATTATCGGGGTAAATGGTCAGAGCATTGACAATTCAGCATCTCTGCGTAATTACATTGGTTTAAAACGCCCTGGTGATACGGCAAAATTAAAAGTAATACGCGGTCAGAAAACATTGACGCTTAAAGCAATTATTGGCGGCAATAAAACGCTGTCAGCCACCACTCCGGCACAAACACCGCCACAGGCATTTAACGGACAAAAACTGCACCCCTCTCTGGAAGGTGCTCACTTCGGTCAAAATGGCAAAGACAAAGGTGTTCAAGTGCTCAGTGTGACCAAAGCTTCACCTGCCTGGCAGGCAGGTTTACGTGATGGGGACTTAATCATTGCCATCAACCGCAAGCCGGTTAATTCTATCAATGATCTAAAAAAACAGGCGATTAAAAAGAATAATCAAAGCATTGCTTTAAATATCCATCGTGGTAATTCTGCTTTGTTTGTGGTGTTAAGATAATACCAGCGGCTCCTATGGGCTGCTAATTTGTTGTAAGGCATAATTTCTCAGTTCAGAGCTGATTTCATCTGTTATTAAAGCTTGTTTAAACGCCCTGACAGCATTATCCTGCTCACCGGTGCCGCGATAAGCCAATGCAATGCCTATCCATAACTCACCTTTTTGCGGGGCAATTTCAAGCGCTTTGCGGTAATAAACAATGGCTTTATCAAATTTTTGTCTGCGTTGCTGAAGATTAGCCAGCAATGAATAATAATCTGTATCGGGTGAAACTTCCTTTAGATTCTCTTCTAATAACTGAATCGCAGCAGTCTGGTTGAGCGTCATAAGCTGTCTTGCCTGATAAACCACCTGCTCCGTTGTTTTTTTATTGACAATAGATTTCACTGATGACTTTACAGGAACCTTCACCACAACAGCAGTTTCTGGCAGAACATTTATTGCTTTAGCGGTTTCTTTTGAGGACTCAGTTATTTTTACCTCAGTGTTCAGCCTGACTTGTTGTTCAGGCTTTAAAACAGTATTGATGTTAACTGATGGCTGTTTATACGCCTTTTTTGTCTCACTATTTTCTTTTACCGCTATCGCCTGGACAGTTTTATTGTTTGCCAACAGATGTGCTTCTGCAGGTAAATTAACAGCTGAATCAAGCAATAAAGGCGTATCCATTACCTTTGCAAGCGGTTGTTTTATGTCAGAGAGATTATTGGCTAAATTTGTAAGTGCTGATTTCTGTATTTCTGCATTCTGTATAAGCTGTTTATCGATAACCTGAGCCGGACTATTTTTTTGTGCAGAAGAGAGATACAAAATCATTCCGGCAATCAGGACAACAGCCAATGCTAACAAACTGAACCACAATGGATTAAATTGCCTTTTGGCAATGATATTAACCTCATCAATATAGTGATCAGCAATAGAATCTTTAACCTTACGCTGTTCCAGATCACGTAACATTTGATTAATAACACTCATAACAGGATCCTGTAGGCAATGGCTAAACCAGCCAGCAGAAACAGAGCACTAAAAATCAGTCCATATTTATATATTCCTTGTTTTTTATCACCTGTTTTATCACCTGTTTTATCAACGTAGGCATCTTCCGTATCAGCAATTGCCTGTTTCATAATAGCTCTGGTGATCTGTCGCTGTCCTTTGCCATAACAGAGAATTAAAGATTTATGAACAATGACATTGATCAGCCTGGGAATACCCCGACTGTAGCGGTGTAACAAATTAAGCGCGGACCATTGAAATAGTTCACCTCCCGTATAACCCGCAATTGTCAGTCGATGAGTGATATAGGCGATCATAATGTCCATGTCCAGCCGTTTCAGCTCAAATGAAAAACTGACACGCTGCCTGAATTGTCTCAGATGTCTTGACTGCAGTTTTTCATCTAATTCCGGCTGACCAAATAAAACAATCTGTAATAATTTACTCTTCTCTGTTTCCAGATTGGTCAGCAGTCTTAAGGCCTCAAGCGTTTTGTCCGGCATCGCTTGTGCTTCATCAATACAGAGAATCACTTTTTTATTATTTTTATGATGAGCCATTAATTTAGCCGTAATTAATTGCTGCAGGCCATACTCACTTACTGGAACGGGAAACTTTATACCTAACTCTTTAGCTAAAGCCAGAATTAATGTTTTAGAGGAAATATTGGGATTGGGTATGTAACTGCTGACAATATCTCTGGAAACACTGCTCAGTAATTTTCGACAAAGCAGAGTTTTACCGGTACCCACTTCACCGGTCACTTTGATAAATCCCTCACCATTGTTCACTGCCACCATTAATGTTTCCAGGGCATCTTTAAAGGGACCGGAATCCAGAAAAAAACTGGTGTCAGGGGTCAGTGAAAAAGGTTCTTTATTCAGATTAAAAAAATCAAGATACATAATATTTTACAACTTATAACTTACTACTTAAACCAGGTTGATGGCTCTTTCGTTGAAGGGCGGCCGCTGACATCATATTGCTGCAAAGTTCTGAAACGCTCCTGTGTTTCCTGTAAAGAGTCATTGATCACCTTATCATTGTCCAGATAAGAGGCTTTAAGCATAATCACCAGCTCCGATTTTACTGTCAGTTCACGCTGATGTTTAAAGGCATTTCCAATTAAAGGTATATCACCAAAAAATGGCACACTGGAATTATCATCTGTTGCCTTAGTACTCATCAGACCACCAATAATCACCATCTGCCCATTTTTTGCCCGGATGATACTATCTGATTCTCTGATGGTGCTCTTTGCCATAGGTAAGGAAATGGTCACATCCTCAGAAAAAGAGAGCTCCCGGGGATCTTCCGTGACATTGCTGATGGATGGATGAATATGTAATATAATTTCACCTGAACCATCAATCTGCGGCGTCACATCCAGTGCTACCCCGGAAAAGAAGGGCGTTAACTCAACATCAGGAATTTCACTGGCATTACCATCGTTCCCTGAAGTATTGCTGGAGTTTAGATCGGTCACAAAAAAACGATCAGTACCAACCTTAATCACTGCTTTTTGATTATTCATGGTGGCTATTCTCGGACTGGATAAAACCTGTACATTACCCTGTGTGCCCAGTAATTCAATCATCGCCTTAAAATCATTCAAATCCAGAGCCAGAGCAAAAACACCACCAAAGGGACCTGATAATTCACTACTCAGCGTGTTAAAGGTATTTGTTTCAATACCAGTATCCAGAGCAATGCTGCTGGCAATGGTATTGATGCCTATCTGGCCTCCGGTAATGGTTTTACCGCTGCCGGGTTCGCCCAGTGCAGCCCAGCTGATACCTGCCTGAAAGCCATCGGATAACTCGACTTCAACTATTTTTGCTTCTAATAACACCTGACGACCCACAATCATCTGAGTTGCATCTAAAAATTCTTCAACTCGTAATAATTCATCCGGCATAGCCTTAACCAGCACAATACCGGTTTGCGGATTGACAACAATATCACGTCCCGCCTTATTACCAATAATAGTTCGCAAAGAAAAAGTCAGTTCTGTCCATAAATCAACTTTAAACTCTGTTTTTAGTTGTGTACCAAACTTGGTATTTGCAGTATTGCTGTCTGAACTACGATTAGAGGAGTTAGATCGATTAGATGAATCCGAGGAATTACCCTCAGTTTTAGTTATTTGTCCGGAACTCACATCAATAGAAGATAAACCGCTTCTGATCAGATTAAGATAATTAATACGAAACAGGCGAGTTTGCATTGTGTTGGGATAAACAAAATAATTATTGCCCTTTTTCTTATAATCAAAACCGTAAACTTCTCTGACTATCATCAGTACATCTGTAACCGTCACATTTTTTAAATTTAAAGTCACATTACCCGTGACATCAGGATGCACAATAATATTAATACGGGTGTCTTCAACCAGCCCCAGATAAAACTGTCTGGCTGGCAGTTCACTCACAGCCACATCAAAACGATTTTCTTTTTGAACATATCTGCCTGGTGATATGGGTGGCAACAAAGCATCTAATACTTTATTATTTTCATTTTGCTTATTTTTCTGTGCATTTTTTTCCTTATCGGAAGTCTCAGAAATTTTTCTATTGGTTTCCAGAGCACGAGTAAAGGTATCATCAATTTCATTGTTATCTCTGGCTGGAGGCAATTCTTTTTCCAAAGCGCAACCTGTACTGCCAAGCAATATAATGAAATTTATAAGCAATAATTTTTGTACTAATTCAAGCTTTTTTAACATATAAATATTATCTTTTTATTATTTCTGGTACTGCTTAATAGAAGGTGTGAGGGTAATTTCGGAAATACGGCCATCAACAAGTAAATGCACACTACCTGATTTAATAGCAAGCACTTCTGCACCATCAACTCTATCACCCATTTTTACTTTCTGACCATTAATAATTGCCAGCTGTTT
>DAOVUK010000492.1 GCA_030632625.1 Gammaproteobacteria bacterium | reverse complement strand
CGGACAGCCTCCGGCACCACAGGCTGTTTTTAAGGATTTGCATGACAGGCAGTTTAGCCTGGAACAACTCCGGGGAAAGCCGGTTATTATTAACTTTTGGGCAACAACCTGCCCGGGTTGTGTGTTGGAAATTCCAGCATTAGTTGAATTGTCCAAAAAATATGCTGCCAGGAACCTGGTGATTATCGGGTTTGCTATGGATTATGACCCTGAATCTCAGGTCAGAGAAATGGTGCGTCAAAAAAAGATGACTTATCCAGTCGTTCTGGATTCAAAGGGTGAACTGGCTAAAGCATTTGGCCAGGTCTCACTCACACCAACCACCTTCTTTATTAGTAAAGAGGGAAAAATCTTTAAACACAAGCTGGGTGAAATGTCACATACAGAGCTGGAAACAACAATACAAAGCCTGATTCTTTAAATAAGATCATTTAAAAAAGGATATTACATATGTTATGGGTCAAAGCTTTTCATGTTATTTTCATGATTTCCTGGTTTGCCGGGCTGTTTTATTTACCCCGATTATTTGTCTATCATGCCAGCAGCAGCGATGATGCCAGTAATGAACGTTTTAAGATTATGGAACGTAAGTTATTCTATGGCATTATGACACCGGCAGCTATTGTTACCAGCATACTGGGCTTATGGTTGATATATGATTACGCATGGAGGTGGCTGGCTGAATCCTCTATGTTCTGGCTGCATATAAAATTGCTTCTTGTTATCTTGCTATATATCTACCATTGGTATTGCTGGCAGCTGGTGAAGTTATTTAAGGCAGATAAAAACCACCATAGTCATGTCTATTATCGCTGGTTTAATGAAATCCCGGTGTTTATGCTGATGGGTATTATTATATTAGTTATTGTGAAACCTATATAAAGCTGTTGTTATGAATAAAGCACGTCCAGTTGTTATGTCTTTTTCCGGTAACGATCCCACCGGCGGTGCCGGGATCCAGGCTGATATTGAAGCAATTTCCAGTATGGGCGCTCGTGTAGCCCCGGTGATTACAGCACTCACCGTTCAGGATACCCAGAATGTTAAGTATTTTTCTGCCACAGATGCCAAAATGGTTGCTGAACAGGCCCGTGTTATTCTCGAAGATATGCCTGTTGCCGCATTTAAAATCGGCATGGTCGGCAGTATAGAAAATATCAATGCCATCCATACTATTTTGCATGACTATCATGATATTCCTATCATTATTGATCCCATTATCAGTGCCGGCGGCGGTATGTCACTGGCCAGTGAAGAGATGGCTCTGGCCTACTCTGATCTGCTTTTCCCCCTGACTAATCTGGTCACACCCAACAGCAATGAAGTGCGTTTGCTGGCACCGGAAGCAGACTCTCTGGATGCCTGTGCTCAGGAGCTCATGGATGATGGTTGTGAATACGTTCTCTTAACGGGCACTCATGAAGCAACGGAACAGGTCATTAATTCATTCTACGGCCATCATAAAAAAATTGAAGTCTCATGCTGGCAACGTTTGCCCAATAGTTATCATGGTTCAGGCTGTACCCTGACTTCTGCCATTGCCGGCCTGATTGCCTGCGGTCAATCCATCCCGGATGCTGTCAGTATTGCCCAGGAATACGCCTGGCAATCTCTGGTGGATGGCTATCAGTCAGGGATGGGACAGTACCACCCTGATAGATTCTCCTGGACAAAAAGCTGGACTGATACTGAAACGGCTATTAAGAAACAAGATCATTCTATGAAAAAATCCGATCAAACAGAAAATTGAATAATATGTCATCAGCTATTGTCTTAGAGAAGACAAAAAAAATTCAGGGACTTTACGCAATTACTGCACCTGAATTAATTTCACCTGAAGCACTTGTCTCATCTATTGAAAGCGCCATTCTTGGTGGTGCACAAGTTATTCAATACCGGAATAAATCAGCATCAGAGTCACAAAAATATCAGGAGGCCAGCCAGTTGAGCCGGCTTTGCAAACAGCATAAAGTCTGCTTTATCATCAATGATGATCCTCAACTCGCTAAGGCCGTCAATGCTGACGGCGTTCATGTCGGTAGAGAAGATGGCAAAATTGCAGACGCCCGAAAGCAGCTGGGTGAGCAGGCCATTATTGGCGTCTCATGTTACAACCAGTTAGACAATGCGCAAAGAGCCATCGATCAGGGTGCAGATTATGTTGCCTTTGGACGATTCTTTCCATCAAAAACCAAACCTGATGCTGTACAGGCTGACTTGCAGCTACTTGAACAAGCATCACAGCAACTTAACGCCCCTATAGTTGCCATTGGCGGCATTAAACGGGATAATGCTCAGGAATTAATTAAACGTGGTGCAGATGCTATTGCTGTGATTAATGATTTATTTCATGACAGGTATGAAATATATAATACAGCTAAGATTTATGAAGGATTTTTTAATTCTTCGCAATAATACATGCATTATAATATTACAGATAAATGTCGGTAAACTACCGAAGCAGACATTTGAAAAGAATGGTGTGACGTTCGAAAGTGGTGCTGAACAATGGATGATTCGATGGGCTGGTTAGCCTTGCGGGGGACGCTTCAAGCCCATCCATGGGTCGCTTATCCTCGGCGTCCT
>DAOVUK010000510.1 GCA_030632625.1 Gammaproteobacteria bacterium | reverse complement strand
CTGAAACAGACGTTGTGACGGAAACAGACGTTGTGACGGAAACAGAAGTTGTGACGGAATTAGGCGTTGTGACGGAATTAGAAGTTGTCGAACAGGTGCATCCTGCTTCACTAACAAAAGAACCCTCGCTGCCGGTAGACCAGGTGTCTGTAGCACAAGAATCTGCACTTCAGGAAGCAGCAGCGGATGAGGATGAAATAATTGATTCTGTGCCTGCACCAGGACTCAGGCGGGTTGAACCTGGGCCTGTAATTGGCTCTAATAGTCGTCAATATGTCACTATTGTCGGCAATAATCTGGCAAACGACACCATTCTGATGGTCAACTGGGCTGACAATAGAAAAGTGTTTTCAGCAAAGCAGACTCCGGAGCAATGGCAGTATATTAATAAAAATAAAATCAAACTGCACCTGAGTACAGGTATTCAAACTCAACAGTGGCAGGTCTCAGCTAAAAGTGCCAATGGTACTCAATCTAAAAGCATTAGTTTTGATGTGATCCGACCTTTTATTGCAAAAATGAGCATCAAAGGTATTTTACCTGATCCGTTTGTTGGTAGTAATAAACGTCAGGCTGTGACAATTATGGGAGAGGGGTTTTCAAAACAGACGGTGATTGAATTAAAGTGGGATAAAAATAAAAAATATTTTTCATCCCGTCTGACACCCAGCCAGTTTGAATTTATCAGTGCTGCTCAAATCAAGTTATTTATAGCGACAGGTACGAAACAGAGAAAATGGCGTGTACTGGCAACCAATCCAGCTGGAAATACCAGTGCTGCTTCTTTTTCTGTTGCTAAAGATGCTGCTGAGGGTGTTTCTGAGCAACGCGTTCAGCAAAATACTACAACTGCTGCGATTACCGGTAAACCATTGAAAAATGAAAGCTGGTTAAAACAGCAGCCGGATACAAATTATACTATCCAGTTATTTGCTTCGCATAATAAGCGGGCAATTGATGATTTGATCAAAAAATATTCACTAAAGGGTGATATCCTCCGATTTGAGACCCGCAGGGATGGTAAAAGCTGGTTTACCATGACTTATGGTAATTATGCGTCAAAGCAGGATGCTAATACCGCACTTGCCTCACTTGATTCTGCGCTGACCAATCCTGCCCCCTGGGTGAGAAGTATGCTCAGTATTAAAGAAAAACTGCAGTCTGATAAAATAACCGGCAATGCTCTCTCAAAGCCAAAGGCTTATAAGGTTAAGGATGAAGCATGGATATGGACTCAAAATCCAGCTGATTACACCGTTCAAATCATTGCTTTGAGTTCTGAAAAAGCAATCAAGGATTATATTAAACAACATAAAATTCAATCTGAATCGGTTTATTTTAAGACGATTCGAAATGGCAAAGTACTTTATGTTCTGCTTTATGGAAATTATCCTGATAAGCAATCAGCAGTTCAGGCAGGGGAAAAACTAGCTGAAAAAATTATCGGCATTAAGCCCTGGGTGCGTAATTTCTCTACAGTTCACGGGATGATGGAAGGCAGATGACACTTCTCTATGAAAACATGAAATTTTCCACTGTCTTAAATAAGGATTTAACGTGCTTATAGCGACAGCGATTAATTTCATGTTTCGCTGAAGGCGCCTAGACCAAACCGGCTTGAGAGGGTATAATATCGGGCTCTTTCGCCCCTCAGTTATGGCGTGCAGTCGTTAAAAAGCCGGGGAATTAACAGGCGTAAGGGTTTAAATTCATTATATCCATCAATTGAGGCCTGTAATGCCAGCATTTGAAACACCCAACTCTGCGTTTCCAGAAGTATCTTCTCAAGAGGTTTTTTCTAAAGAGATTTCTGCTAATAAAAAAACTTGCCAGGGAGCAGGCCATCACTTTTTCCCTAAAGAGCTGGAAGCAACTCTATACCGTCCTTCATTTGAAAAAGATAATTGCGGCTTTGGTCTGATTGCCCATATGGACGGTGCAGGCAGTCATTGGCTGGTTGAAACAGCCATCGAAGCATTAGCTCGCCTGACTCATCGTGGTGCGATTTCAGCAGATGGAAAAACCGGAGACGGCTGCGGTTTATTGCTGCAAAAACCAGATGTTTTGATGCGTGCCGTAGCACAGGAGCAAGGTATTGAACTTGCAGATAATTACGCTGTGGGTGTTGTTTTTCTGAGTCAGGATAATGCTGCTGCTGAAAAAGCAAGAACTCAGGTAAATAAAGAACTGTTAGCCGAAGGGCTGGATGTTGCCGGCTGGCGCGTTGTCCCCGTTGATAAAGAGGCCTGTGGTGATGAAGCGCTTAAATCATTACCGCAAATAGAACACG
>DAOVUK010000412.1 GCA_030632625.1 Gammaproteobacteria bacterium | reverse complement strand
GCAAAGCCAGAGAAACCATGCAGGAACGTACTGATTGGGGTGATTTACTTACAGTGCCCCTTCTCTTACCAACAAAAAGTTTACCAATAAACAATTCAGCAGAAAATGGATCAGAGGCTTCAAAAAATGGGCAGTAAAGAACAACAGGCAAAACAAGAACCTGATGAGTCGGCAGAATTGCCTGTAGAAGCGCCTGTAGCAGAGAATAATGCAAAAAAATCCGTCAAAAAAGGGACTCTGTTTATTTTCATTCTGATTTTCCTGAGTTTACTTTGGTATCTTACTGCTGATAGATATACCCCTTATACTCAACAAGCCCGTATTGACGGCTATGTTGTGGGTGTCAGCTCTGAGGTTTCAGGTGTGGTTAATCAAGTCTGGGTCAGGAACAACCAGACAATTGAAGCAGGCAAGCCGCTGTTTGAAATTGCTCGTTCTCAATACGAAATTGCCCTAAACAAGGCGCGCTCACAACTTGAAGATGTTAAGCGTCAGATTGCTGCGGGTGCTGCAGGCGTTGAATCGGCCCAGTCAAATCTACTGGCAGCAAAGGCAAATAAAAAGAAAGCAGAACAGGATGTCAATCGTCTGGAGGGTTTGTATAAAAAAGACCCGGGTGCTATTTCTGTTCGTCGTCTGGAATCTTCACAGTCATCCTATGCACAGGCTCAGGCAAAAGTGTCCGGTGCCGAGGCGGAAGTGGTACGTGCCATTGAACAAAAAGGGGGTGAAGGTGAGAACAATGCCAAGTTAAAAAGTGCCACCAGTGCGGTGAATAAAGCTGAACTGGATCTGAAACATACGACGACTTATGCTTTATCAGCCGGTATTATCACTGATTTACGTACCGATGTCGGTCAGTTTGCTAATGCCGGCAGTCCATTGATGACTTTTATTTCTATTCATGATATCTGGATTGAAGCACAATTCACGGAAAATAATCTGGGACATATGAAAACTGGCAGTCTGGTTGAATTAGTCATTGATTCGGTTCCCGGTGAGGTCTTTTCAGGTGAAGTGCGCAGTATTGGTTTGGGTGTTGCGGTCGGACAAAAGCCTCCAGCTGGCACCTTGCCCACCATTGATAATAATAGGGACTGGCTGCGCCAGTCACAACGTTTTCCCGTCATCATTTCTTTTGATGTCAGGCAAAGCGAATCACTCAGACAGTTTATTCGCATTGGCGGACAGGCAGAAGTTATCGGTTTTACTGAAGGGCATAGTTTTTTAAATAGCCTCGCTAAAATCTATATCCGTGTGATGAGCTACTTCTCTTATGCATACTAAGCTTATGCTGACTGAGCTCTTGCATCATAAGTCATCATATACAAAGGTGCTGGCATAAGTGCATATTCAGGCAAGGCGTATTTTTCGTTTAAGCTTTACACCTGCTCTGGCATTAGCAGTTGCTTACGCCATTCCAACGCCATTGCCTTTTATAGCGCCTTTATTTGCTTTCTTTCTGACGGCAATGCCGGGCCCGCCGTTGGGAGCAAAGAAGTTGTTTGGCTTAATCATGCTGGTCATGATTACTTTGGGAATGGGTTTATTGCTTATTCCGCTGCTGTTGAATTTTCAGATGACAGCCTTATTACTCGTTCTTGTTGGTTTATATCTGAGCTCCTATCTGACTGTTAACCTCAATAAAAATCTGCCAGGCACTTTTCTTGCAATGGGAGTAACCATGATTTCTGCTGCGGGGACTGTCAGTTATAGTCTTTCAACAACAATTATCCAGGCACTGGTTTCAGGTATTATAGTGGCTGCAATGAGTCACCATTTTGTTAATCTTTTTTTCCCGGAAGACGCGGCTAAGCCTCCTGAAAAGCCTCAATCAGATGAGACTGATGCCATAGATTCACAAGATGAATCCTCCGAGATCAAGGGTGCAGTACAATCCAACTGGATTGCAATTCGTAGTACTTTGATTGTGTTCCCATCTTATTTATTACTTTTAAGCAACCCTATGGCTTACATGCCAATTGTCTTGAAGGCTGTGTTACTCACACAGCAAGCTTCAACGATGGATGCCAGGAGTGCGGGTAAAGAATTAATTGGCTCGACACTTTTGGGCGGACTGTTTGCTGTGTTATTCTGGTTTGCTCTGGGGTTGTGGACAAACTTATGGATGTTCTTTTTATGGATGCTGCTCTTTAGTCTTTATTTTTCCTGTAAAATTTATCAGCTTATTGCAAGCCGATTTCCTGCATCCTTCTGGCTTAATACCGCTGTCACTATGTTGATTATGTTAGGGCCCGCAGTTGAAGATAGTGCTAATGGTAAAGATGTTTATGCTGCCTTTTTTAGTCGCTCTGTTTTATTAATTTTAATCACTCTTTATGCTTTAATCGCTATTCATTTCCTGGAGTATCTCTACTTGAATAGGAGCTCGAATAAGAGAAAGTCAAATCACAGGAGTCATCACACTCATGCTCACTAATATTATATTAGGTTTTTCTGTTATGCTGCTGTGCTTGATGTTACAGCTTGTCCTTTTAGTCTATGCTCTCCACTATTATTTTAAACATCGATTTCAGGCGAATTCGTCATCAGTTCTGCCTTATCTGGGGGTGATTAGTGGTGTGATGCTTCTTTTGCTTGTTGGTAATCTGGGGCAAATCGGTGTATGGGCATTGTTGTTTATGAGCCTGGATGAATTTAGCCTTTTTGCAGATGCTTTTTATCATTCTGCTGTCAATTTTGGTTCACTTGGCTATGGGGATATTGTGATGTCAAAGGAACATCGATTACTGGGGGCATTAGAAGCAATCAATGGGGTATTAATGATTGGCGTTTCTACTGCTGCGCTGATGACTCCATTTAAAGATGCAATTCAAATTTCTATAAAAGCCAAAAAGACCAGGAATTAACGAAAAATCTTTTCATAAAAAGATTTATATGACTGATTTTTTATCGTCTCAATAAGGCAATCCATCGCCAGACATTTAATAAACCGGCCAGAGCAGCAGCGACGTAAGTTAAAGCTGCGGCTAATAAAACCTGATGGACTGCAATCAGATCTCTTTTGGTGACATAGTTACCTTCTTTAAGTATTGGCAGTGCTTTGTTGAAACTGGCATCAAATTCAACCGGTAAGCTGATTAAATGGACAACAACAGATGAGGCAATACTTAAAAAACCAATTAATGCGAGAAACAATCCTGCCAGGGGAGAATGCACGAAGGCGCTTAACAGTGGTGCAACAAAGATAACACCGGCCCCAAATTTCTGAAATCGTTGTGATGTCAGAACCATTTTCCCCCGCAGTATCAATAACTCATCATTACGAAAATCCTGTATGGCATGGCCCACTTCATGGGCTGCTATGGCAATGGCTGTGAGTGATTTGCCATTAAAGTATTCGCTGCTTAAACGTACGGTTTTACTTTCCGGATCATAATGATCGCCATCTTCTGTTGTTTCCAGGGTAACCGGGAGCTGATAACGATCAATCAGATGTTGTGCCAGCTCACCTCCGGTGCCCGGCAGGGCTTCAATAGTCTTGTTGTGACGCTTCATCACATACTGCACCCACCATTGCGGGACAAAGAATAGGGTGATAAAAATAAGAATAAGAATAATATAAATCATCT
>DAOVUK010000047.1 GCA_030632625.1 Gammaproteobacteria bacterium | reverse complement strand
ATGCACTGCAATTCACTGAAGAGCATGGTGAAGTTTGTCCTGCGGGCTGGAACAAAGGTGATACAGGTATGAAAGCAACTACTGAAGGTGTTGCTGAATATCTGGCTGAAGAAGCAGACAAACTATAATTTCCTGCTTAGATCTTTTGTGATTTTATCCTGATATTTTTCGGGATAAAATCTCAATTCTGATTTAATTTCTGCTTGACCCACTTATTATTCTTTCTTTTTCTATCTAATTTTCACTCAGCTTTTTCATTCGATCGTAGATTCTTTTAAAATAATTGATTTTTTTTTCAATATTAGGCCAACATTATATATTTTTTTGCTGAAACACTTGAGCAGACACGATATAATCCCAGACTAAATCAAATAAAGTCTGTCAGTTAAATGATTGGTTTTAAAACACTATTAAATATAAGGTTATACGGGAGTTGAATAGTGGAATTATCAGGTGCTGAAATTATCGCACAGTTCCTCGAAGATGAGGGTGTAGAATATCTGTTTGGTTATCCGGGTGGAGCAGTCTTGCATATTTATGATGCATTACTTCGGGCAGATTCCGTTAAACATATCCTGGTTCGTCATGAACAGGCTGCGGCACATGCAGCGGATGGCTATGCACGTTCAACGGGTAAGACCGGTGTGGCACTGGTGACATCAGGTCCAGGTATGACCAATGCGGTCACAGGTATTGCCACCGCCTATCTTGATTCAATTCCTCTGGTTGTGTTAACCGGGCAGGTGCCTACGGGTGTCATTGGCAGTGATGCCTTTCAGGAAGTGGATTCAGTTGGAATCTCGCGTCCCTGTGTTAAACACAACTTTCTGGTTAATGATGTTAAAGATCTGGCGGAAACCCTGAAAAAAGCTTTTTATGTCGCTTCTACAGGCCGTCCAGGTCCTGTTGTTGTTGATATTCCAAAAGATGTGACGGACCCGAATATAAAGATCCCGTATACACATTTGTCATCGATTGAAATGCGTTCATACAATCCTGTGACTAAAGGCCATCCATTTCAGATTAAAAAAGCACTGGAGCTGATGTTGCGCGCCAAAAAACCTGTTTTTTATACAGGTGGTGGTGTTGTTTTAAGTAATGCCTCTTCATCTCTAAGATCATTGGTTCGTCAATTAGGCTTTCCAATTACCAGTACCTTAATGGGGCTGGGTGCTTATCCAAGTTCTGATGAACAATTTTTAGGTATGCTGGGCATGCATGGTACCTATGAAGCCAATATGGCAATGCATGATACCGATGTATTGATTGCCGTGGGTGCTCGTTTTGACGATCGTGTCACGGGACATCTGGAAAAATTTTGTCCTACCGCTAAAATTATTCATATTGATATAGATCCTTCGTCTATTTCCAAAACGGTTAAAGTTCATATACCCATTGTTGGCGATGTTGATGATGTTTTAACCACGATGCTGGAAATGCTTAAGGATTCAGAAGACAAAGTAGAGCAGTCAAAATGTGATCAGGAACTTAAGGACTGGTGGAAGCAGATAAAACAATGGCGTAAGAAAAATTGTCTTCGTTATAATAAAAAGACCAAAACAATTAAGCCTCAATACGTCATTGAAAAGTTACATGAAATCACTGAAGGTGATGCTTATATTACATCAGACGTTGGTCAGCATCAGATGTTTGCTGCTCAATATTATGGTTTTGATAAACCCAGACGCTGGATTAACTCAGGCGGTCTGGGTACTATGGGTTTTGGTCTGCCTGCTGCCATGGGCGTACAGTTGGCTCATCTGGATAAAACCGTTGCCTGTGTGACCGGGGAAGGCAGTATTCAGATGAATATCCAGGAACTGGCAACCTGTATGCAGTATCAGTTACCGATAAAAATCATTAACCTGAATAATCGTTATCTGGGTATGGTAAGGCAGTGGCAGGAATTCTTTTATGAAGGTCGATATGCCATGTCTTATATGGATTCGATCCCTGATTTTGTCAAATTAGCTGAAAGCTATGGCCATGTCGGCATGAAGATTGATCAAACCAGTGATGTAGAAGATGCGCTTAAAGAAGCTTTTGCAATGAAAGATAAGCTGGTCTTTATGGATTTCATTACCAATCGTGAAGAAAATGTTTATCCCATGATTTCTGCTGGTAAAGGACATCATGAAATGGAACTCGCTCCGGATAGTGAGCTGGTCTAAAGTACTTAAAGTTAAAGAGTGATAAAATGCGTCATATTATATCAATTTTATTGGAAAATGAATCTGGAGCGCTATCAAGAGTTGCCGGACTTTTTTCAGCCCGTGCCTATAACATCGAATCATTAACTGTGGCACCGACAGAAGATCCCTCGCTGTCCAGAATGACTCTGGTGACCAGTGGTTCGGCTGAAATTATTGAACAGATCACCAAGCAATTGAACAAGCTGGTCGACGTCGTTAAATTAAACGACTTGAATGTTTCTCAATTACAGCATATTGAACGGGAAATGATGCTTATAAAAGTAAAAGCGCCGGTTTCAGCCAGAGACGAAATTATGCGTTTAAGCGGTATATTCCGAGGCAATATAATCGATGTGACTGATGATGCTTATACGGTTGAATTAACGGGTACGAGCGATAAGCTGAACGCTTTTATAGCATCATTTGACTGTGACAGTATTCTGGAAACAGTTCGTTCTGGTGTGATGGGAATTTCCCGCGGCAGCTCAGCACTGCATTTGTAAATTCTGATACTACTATACGGGTTCTGATCAATCTGTTCAGCCCTGATTTGTATTACTAATTTAATTATTTAACTATTTATTTTTTACAGAAACGGTAGCTTTCCGGTCATGATGTCCGGATAGTTGCATAAACGACAAAAGGTTTGGATTAATGAACATATACTATGATAAAGATTGCGATCTTTCTATCATCAAAGGCATGAAAGTCACCATCGTTGGTTATGGTTCCCAGGGCCATGCACACGCTAACAATCTTAAGGATTCTGGTGTCGATGTGACTGTTGCATTACGTCAGGGTTCTGCTTCGGCAGCTAAAGCTGAAGCGGCAGGTCTGGTGGTAAAAAATGCAGCTGATGCGGTAAAAGACGCTGATGTTGTTATGATTCTGACGCCAGACGAATTCCAGTTTCAACTTTATAAAGATGATATAGAGCCTAATATTAAGCAAGGTGCAACGCTGGCTTTTGCTCATGGCTTCAGTATTCATTATAACCAGATTATACCGCGTGCAGATTTAGACGTTATCATGATTGCGCCAAAAGCACCTGGTCATACGGTACGTAATGAGTTTGTAAAAGGTGGTGGTATTCCTGATCTGATAGCTATTTTCCAGGATGCATCCGGTAAAGCCAAAGAAGTTGCACTGTCATATGCCTCTGGTGTTGGTGGTGGTCGTACCGGTATTATCGAAACAACGTTCCAGGATGAAACAGAAACCGACTTATTTGGTGAGCAGGCAGTACTTTGCGGTGGTGCAGTGGAACTGGTTAAAGCGGGTTTTGAAACCCTGACTGAAGCGGGTTATGCGCCTGAAATGGCTTATTTTGAGTGCCTTCATGAATTAAAACTGATTGTTGATTTAATGTATGAGGGCGGCATTGCCAACATGAACTACTCCATTTCGAATAATGCGGAATATGGTGAGTATGTTACTGGTGATAAAGTGATTAATGATGAAAGTCGCAGAGCGATGAAAGAAGCATTAGCCAATATCCAAAATGGTGAATATGCAAAGCGTTTTATTCTTGAAGGCCAGGCTAATTATCCGGAAATGACTGCGCGTCGCCGTTTAAATGCTGCTCACCCTATTGAGCAAACAGGTGCAAAATTACGTGCCATGATGCCATGGATCACTGAAAATGCATTGGTTGATAAGGATAAGAACTAAGTTCTTAAGCCGCTCATAATAGAGTTGACATTAGTCTTCTTTATAAATGAAATTTGATAAAAGAAAAGCCTGCTTTTAGCAGGCTTTTTTTTTGCGAACAATACAGATCATACTTAAATATCATCATCAAACTCGCAAAAGATTTATTTTTTGTGGATAATAGGCGTACAGCCGACTTTCATCACCTAATAATATTATTTAAATTTTTGGCTAAATATTCCTGTAGGGGCGACAATTGAAAATAAGAAATAATTAATGGCAAAATACTCATTTTTTTAATTATTTTATAGGGGTGATGAAAGTCAGGTACAGATGACTATTGGATCAATTAAAGAACAAAAGTAAATATGGAAAATAATAACGTTGCAAACAAAGATCAGAGCTCTGATACAGCTGAGGGCTCTAGTTCAGCTGAGGGCTCTAGTTCCGCTGAAGGCTCTAGTTCCGCTGAAGGCTCTAATACAGTTAATAAACACGCATCAAAAAGGAGAGGCATTTATCTTCTGCCCAATGCATTAACGACAGGTGCTCTATTTACCGGTTTTTATGCAGTGATTGCAGCAATGAATGGTCAGTTTGAAGGGGCTTCTCTGGCTATCTTTATTGCCATGATTCTTGATGGACTGGATGGGCGTGTTGCTCGTATGACCAATACCCAAAGTGATTTCGGTGCTGAATATGACAGTCTGTCTGATATGATTTCATTTGGTATTGCACCGGCATTGATTATGTATACCTGGTCCTTGTCAACCCTGGGGAAAATTGGCTGGATTGCCTCTTTTATCTATGTAGTGGGTGCAGCCTTGCGCCTTGCTCGTTTTAATACACAATTAGGTCATGCTGATAAACGCTATTTTCAGGGACTTGCCAGTCCGGCGGCAGCAGGCTTTTTAGTATTTTTTGTCTGGCTCTGTACGGTAAATGGTATATCCGGACCAAGCCTGAGCTATCTGGTGTTAATCTTTACCGTCGGTGTCGGTCTGTTAATGGTCAGTAATATCAAATATCGCAGCTTTAAAGATCTGGATCTAAAAAACAAAGTCACTTTTGTGACTTTATTAATGATGGTTTTGATTATTGTCACAATCGTCTATAAACCACCGTTTATATTATTCACAATGTTTGCCTTATATACATTTTCCGGTTTATTTGGTTATCTGATACGGAAATTCAAAAAAAGCAGGGAATTGTGATTCAAGGTATTAGCAGCAGAGAATATGATAAAATAATGCAACTAATCAGCGTATTCATCTTTTACCCCATAACGGCGTTGTTTTTGTCCTCAAAATGGTCACGTATTTGTATACGCTCACATTTCTCGGTCAAAAACGCCTTGTTCTGAGGAAAAATCTAAACACGCTGAATAGTTACAAATAATGTTCTTTCTTCTTAACTGGAACTGAGTTATATGTCTGACAAATTAATAATTTTTGATACTACCTTGCGAGACGGCGAGCAAAGTCCTGGCGCATCAATGACCAGAGAAGAAAAAATTCGCATCGCTAAAGTGCTGGAACGCATGAAGGTTGATGTCATTGAAGCAGGTTTTCCAATCGCCAGTCCGGGTGATTTTGAAGCGGTCAAAGGAGTTGCTGACACCATTAAAGACAGTACGGTCTGTGGTCTTGCCCGTGCACTTGATAAAGACATTGATCGCGCCGGAGAAGCCTTAAAGGGCGCAAATTCTGCTAGAATTCATACTTTTATAGCCACTTCACCCATACATATGGAAAAGAAGCTGCGCATGACGCCCGATCAGGTGGTTGAACAGGCTGTTGCGGCAGTTAAAAGGGCTCGCCAGCACACTGATAATGTGGAGTTTTCACCAGAAGATGCCGGACGTTCAGAACTGGATTTTTTATGCCGGGTCATTGAATCTGTGATTGATGCCGGTGCAACCACGATTAATATCCCTGATACGGTTGGCTATAATATTCCTCATCAGTTTGGTGCTTTATTGCATAATTTATTAGAAAAGATCCCGAATTCAGATAAAGCCATATTCTCTGTTCATTGCCATAACGATCTTGGACTTGCGGTAGCCAATTCACTATCAGCTGTTTTAAGTGGTGCTCGCCAGGTTGAATGTACTATCAATGGTCTTGGTGAACGTGCGGGTAATGCTTCGTTAGAAGAAGTTGTCATGGCCATTCGAACTCGTCAGGATGTTTTTAACTGCAATACCACACTGGACACCACACAAATTGTTCCTGCTTCACGTCTGGTAGCCAGTATTACCGGTTTTCCTGTACAGCCGAATAAAGCCATCGTTGGTGCCAATGCCTTTGCGCACGAATCAGGAATCCATCAGGATGGTGTTTTAAAAAATCGTGAAACCTACGAGATTATGGTAGCTGAAGACGTGGGCTGGAACGAAAACCATATTGTTCTTGGCAAACATTCCGGTCGGAGTGCTTTAAAGAGTCGCTTAAAAGATCTGGGTATTGAGTTTAAATCTGAAGAAAGTTTAAATCAGGCATTTGCACGATTTAAAGAACTGGCCGATAAAAAGCATGAAATTTTTGATGATGATCTGCAGGCACTGGTGTCAGAAACGACTTCATCTTTTAACGATGAACACATTAAATTAGTGTCCTTAAAAGTCTGTTCAGAAACAGGTGAAACACCTAATGCCAGTTTGATTTTAAGTGTTAATGGTGAAGAGAAAAAGGCAGATGCAGAAGGCAGCGGACCTGTTGATGCCGCCTTTAAAGCCATTGAAAAAATTATTAATAGTGAATCGGTATTAAAATTGTATTCGGTCAATAATATTACCAGTGGTACCGATGCACAGGGTGAAGTGACGGTTCGTCTGGAAAAATCAAAGCGGGTGGTTAATGGCCAGGGTGCAGATACTGATATTGTTATCGCTTCAGTTAAGTCCTATCTTAATGCCTTAAATAAATTTATTCTGGCAGATGAAAGGGCTCACCCACAGCTTTAATGAACTAAGCTGATTTTTTATCGGGCTAAAGGCTTATGGATAATCATTTAAGACAACAATATCTCGATGCTATCGGTATTCAGGTTTGGCAGCTGAAGTCTACTGTGGATAGCGATACGCCTGTTAGTTTAGATGCAGATGTACATGAATTTATTTCAGAGCCTCAGCCGGTAATTGAACATGAGCCTCAGCCTCAGTCGGTAGTTGAACAAAAGCCTCAGTCGGTAGTAGTCGAACAGGAAACTCAGCAAGTCTCACAGGAACCACCTTCATTTATAAGTAAGCCTGAACAACTTTCACAAGCACCTCAGCTATCTGAGCCAGTCTCTAATCTAAAAATCAAAGAACCAGTAGAGGCCAAATTAACGCCTGTAGAAAGAGTTGAGCCTGATTCAGAATTTGTGCAGACCATTAAAAGCTGCAAACAATGTCCAGGTCGTCAAACCCGCCTTAATGTTCTGGCCGGTCAGGGTAATAATAATGCCTCTATTTTTGTTATCAGTGAAGCCCCCAATGCTGAGGAAGATCGTTTCGGGCATTATCTGAGTGAGCAATCAATGTCACTTTTTCAGTCTATGCTGCAGAGCATTAATTCTTATGATGACTATTTTTTTACCGGTATCATCAAATGTCATTCATTGACTGACTTTCTCATCAGCGAAGATGAAATAAATCATTGTGCATCTTTTCTACAGTCCCAGATTGAACAGACAAAGCCGTCAGTTTTGCTGGTATTAGGTGCAGCTCAGGCGCAAACAATGCTGCAAAGCAAACAAAGTTTTAATGAACTGCGCGGCAAGCTTTATCATATTAAAATAAACGACAGGGAATATCCTTTAGTGGTCAGCTATCACCCGGCCTATTTAATACGAAATCCAATCTATAAGAGAGAAGCACTTAAGGATTTAATCTTGATAAAAAGCCTGATTAAATGAGCCAGTCAAATTCAAATTCAAATTTTAATAGTTTTATTCGTGATATGACTGAATATGATCTGCAGCCTGTCATGCTGATTGAAACAGAAGCTTATGACTACCCATGGACTCCCGGAATTATGTCCGATTGTCTGAAAGTGGGATACCATTGCTTTGTTTATGAAGTGGACTGTGAAATACGCGGCTATATTATTTTCAGTACCGTACTCGATGAAGCGCATCTATTGAATCTCTGTATCGACCCGTACTATCAGAATAAAGGCTATGGTAAGGCTTTTTTAAACTGGCTGATGAATCACACAAAGGAAAGTGGCAGTAAAACCCTTTACCTTGAGGTCAGAGCATCCAACCATGCTGCGATATACTTATATGAAAGCATGGGCTTTAACGAGATGGGTATTCGCCCTGATTATTATCCGGCTAAAAACGGCAAAGAGGACGCACATCTGTTTGCCTGTGAATTGGCCCTGGGCTAATTTTAGGAGGCTGTCCTGATTAGCTATCAGTTCCTTAGTAATATTTCCCCGCTATTAAAAATATGAAAACTAGCGTAGTAGATTTCTTATCTATATTTCTTTGCTGATATTTTTTTCTGACACTTCTGGCCAGTCACCCATCGGGAAGGGGTGATCTTCCGAGTTATAGGTTAAAAACATCATCACCTGATAATGATATAAACTTAAACTTTCCCCAAAACTGAGTAATTGCTTATTAGGTTCGGTAGTAAACAATACTGTTAGAAACTGGAAGAGTATCACCACAAAAGCGACAAACTTTGCTATACCCAGAAAAAATAAAAATATAAGCATATAGAGACCTCTCATCCATACGCTTCGATCTTTGTACGGTTTTTCATCTTCATGCATCATTTATAGACTCCTTATTTCCATTCTTTGACAAATATTCGGCGCATGATAATCCAGATTTAGCAGACGGAAAAAGTTTTCACCCAGAGCGATATTTCGGAAAGCTTCATCATTCAATTTCCTGTGGAATCGGCTTATAACATCTAATTCATTTTTATACACTTCAAAGGTCTTTGAACGAGATGCTACAAAATCTGTTCCATTAATTACAGCTGTTGTAAGTTTACAGCATATTTGTTGAAGCTTTCAAATATTGAGAAGCCAATCGTAATTTTATTGCCCGCTTCGATTCTGGCTGATGTTAGCTGGTATTTCAATTAATGCCAAATCCCTTACAAATGCCATCTTTGTTCTTTCTCACAGACATAGCAAAGATTTTTAAATAGGTGGTACTGGTTTTGTAGGCAATGACACACCATTACTCTAATTCAATCGACATCAATTGGACTTTTTACTGTTATCCCTGGAGAATTCATCACATGAGTATAAATCATTGTAGTTGAAACGTCAGCATGACCAAGCAATTCCTGTATTGTCCTAATATCATAGCCTGATTCAAGTAGGTGTGTCGCGCCAAAAGTAGGCACCCTGAGGTGAAAGAATGCCTCATAGTATGACATTTGACTGGTTTATTAATGCCTGCATTATGAGCTGCTTTTCTAATATACTTTTGCAATCCACTTTCATGAATGTGATGACGTCTTATTACTTTGCTTCTTGGATCAACGGATAATCGCCCACTCTGAAATACATATTGCCACATCCATTCTTTTGCCGCATTCGGATATTTTCTTGATAAAGCATCAGGCAAATAAACATCACCCCCTCCTTCGCTCAGATCTTTTTCATGCTGAATTTTAGTCCTCTCCAGTTGCTCCTTTAAAGACTCTGTTAGTGTTTCTGGTAAAGGCACTATACGGTCTTTTTGCCCGTCGCTAATGCGCCTACTTTTGGTTCCACGTCTGACATGGATCTGTTTATAGTTAAAATCAATATCTTTTACTCTCAGAGTAATGCATTCCATCAACCTCATACCTGTGCCATAGAGTAGTGATGCCAGTAAAAGATTCAATCCTGACATATTTTTCAACAAACATTGAATTTCATATTTAGACAAAACAAGAGGTAAATTCCTGGATTTCTTTGCTCTTGAATAACGCCTTATTTCACCAAGATCTTTTTTTAAAGTTTTTTTATATAGAAAAACCAGAGCACATAGTGCCTGATTTTGGGTATTTGCTGAAACATTACGCTGAGTCACTAAAAACTCAAGATACAGAGCTACCTCTTTTTCTCCCATAAGAAAAGGATCTTTGTTGTGATGAAATGCAATATATCTGGCAACCCACTTGGGAATAAGTTTGTTCAGTTCGTATTGAATAGTTTCTGCATCGTATTTCAGTAATAAGTCGCTCAAATATCTGAACATGTGACTTCATAATAAAATTAATGGAGATGGTATTATTCCCGGAAACGTTTCTTTGTTTATTTGCAGGAGATAATATTGTTTGTCTTGCAATACTTGGATGGGCATCCTCTAACTGCTTTGCAGAGAGATACCAAAAATCCCAATCAATTTGATCACACCAATTTACTTTAATCACTTTACAAAATAAAATTTGTAAAGCTTCAACATGCTGAGTAAAAATCCAATCCTTAATTTCTGATTGTCGTGCTAATCCGGTAAAATAACGATTCAGGTTTTCCCTGGTATGTTCAAGTAATTTTAACTCAGGAACCGATTTTACATATGTTTCCACGTGCATGACATACCAGCGTTCTGTTCCCGCCTTTACTGGCTTGTTCGCCAGTTCAGAAATATATCGATTCCAAAATTTATTATTTTGATATTCTTCCAAATTGTTCATAAAAGTCCTTTTATTCATAAGCTTATAAATACAAAGGGAAAATAAAATAGTTGTAAATTAAACAACATCAATTAATTGTACAACATTCATAACAAACAACACAAGTCATAAATTCTCAATGAATGACCATTTTGTAAGGAAACGCTGACTTATTTCATGTTAATAAAAGGTATAATTGTTAAAATTTAAAAAAAGATTAGCACGAACCTGATAAATCCATTATTCAAGAACCGATCTAATCAACTGTTAGCTATTAATTAGTTTCAATAGATTCAATATTAAGAAGGAATTAGAAATATGGGTGATTGGTCAGAATATTTTGAAGATTTTCCAGAAGAAAATCCTGCAAACTGGGTAAATGGAACATTTAATCCGCAACTTGCAGCAAATATCCGAGAACAGGAACAAAGACAAACTAAGTTGCAAGAAAAAGCCAATGCTGAACTCCATACAATGATAGCAAAGGCAAAACAAGAAACAAAAGCACGTTCATTGCTTGTTGTTGAAGATTGTCCTCAATGTGGACTAAAAGAACTAAATACTTATAAAATTACCGAAAGTTTCTATTTATGTGAGTGCCAAGATTGTGGAATATATGGCAATGGTAAAACTCATGAACAAGCTCTGGAAAGAACACAAGAGGCATTGGGAGAAGGACTAGATTGGCGAGAAGGTTCACTATACTAGAACAGTTAAAGTGGTAAAGATCCTAAAAATTATTGCAAATTAAACAAGATAGCTAACCAGAAAATGGAGAGGGACATTTTGGACGTAGCTTCGTTTCAAAATTATGAGTGTAATTCTCACGTTCATTGTTTTAAAATGACTTTCACTGGAAGTCCAAAATGCCCCTCATTTAGGCGTTATATTTCACAGGAGAGTTACATGCATTTAAAGGAATTCTGGATAGAAATTATTAATAAAGAAGCAAATACAACTTTCATAAGGAATTCATTAATAGCAGGCTGGTTATTTTTTTTCATTAAGTTTTTTTATTGATCTTTTATATACAAATGACTCACATTGGTTTCAGCGTTCT
>DAOVUK010000289.1 GCA_030632625.1 Gammaproteobacteria bacterium | reverse complement strand
GCTGCTCACTGAAACGTTTGGCCAAAGCCGTTGCTATAACAATGGCATCACCCTCACGTTCCCTTAACGGTGGGATATTAATTGTCATTTCAGCTAATCTATAATAAAGATCTTCTCTAAACTTGCCTTCTTTTATCAAATCTCGCAGGTTCTGGTGGGTTGCACAAACGATTCGAATATCAACGGGGATTTCACTACGCCCGCCGATGCGTTCTATGGTTCGTTCCTGTAAAAAGCGTAACAGTTTAGCCTGCAATGCCATGGGCAAATCGCCAATTTCATCAAGGAAGAAAGTGCCTTTATCGGCATATTCAATTTTACCCTTAGTTTGTTTCACTGCACCGGTAAAAGCACCTTTTTCATAACCAAACAGTTCACTTTCCAGTAGGTTTTCTGGTATTGCTGCAGAGTTAACGGCAACAAAAGGTTTATTTTTTCTTGAGCTGAGATTGTGCAGGGCTTTTGCCAGCAGCTCTTTACCCGTACCGCTATCACCCAGAAGTAGAGTAGTGACATCGCTGGGTGCAATTTTTTCAACCATACGGGCCAGATCCAGCATGGGTTTACTCACGGCAATCATGCCATCTAAAGGTTCATCTGTTTTATGGGATAACCGTAGATTTTCTTTTTCTAAGTCATCCAGATGAAAAGCACGATCAATGATAAGATTAAGCGTGTCAAGTTCGACAGGCTTCTGATAAAAGTCATACGCACCCATTGCCACAGCCTGAACCGCAACATCTCTGTCATCATTGCCGGTGACAACAATCACTTTTGTGCACGGTGCCAGTTCCAGGATTTCTTTTAACGTGGCTAAGCCTTCACTGGCATTAGCAGGATCGGGAGGCAGGCCTAAATCCAGAGTCACTACAGAAGGATTATATCTGCGTAAAGCGGTAATTGCTTCATTTCGATCGCCGGCAATAATCACATTATAATTATCAAAACTCCACTTTAACTGCTTTTGCAGACCGGGATCATCTTCAACAATTAGTAATGTTTTTTTATCATCACTCACTTATTTTCCTCATTTAAGGCCATCACTTCGGATTGCTTTGCACTAATTGGTTTGCACTAACTTGGTTTGCACTAACTTGGTTTGCACTATCAGGACTCAATGGTAAGTGAATTGTAAACGTGGTTCCCTGTGCAACTTCACTTTTTACAGAAATTGTACCTGAGTGCTTTAGTATATAGCTCTTTGCTTCATAAACACCGATTCCCATACCGGCATTACCTTTTGTGGTATCAAATGGCTTGAACAGGCGTTGTGAAATAAATTTTTTATCCATACCTATGCCCGTATCAATAATTTTTATCATCGCTTGTCTCTTTTGTGAAGAGTCGTATTTTTCCAGCTGCAAAATAATCGAGCCATTATCTTCTGTGGCATCCTGAGCATTCTGTATCAAATGTCCCAGGATAGCGGATATTTTTTCCTGTTCACCCGTAATCAGACATTCTGTTAAGTCTGTTTGAAACTGCGGTATAGGCGTGTGCGCTGACTGTTGTTTAACAATATCTTGTATCACATTGACCAAATCAAGTGTCGACTGGCTGTCTTTAACATTTCGCTGCCTGAGCTGATTAACCAGCTTCTGCATTTTTAGCACGACATTTTCCAGGGTATCAATGGCATCATCAATAAATTCCGGATTAGTTTTGTGTTTTTCAGCATTTTTTACAATGAGTGAAACCTGAGCCACCAGATTTTTTAAATCATGAATAATAAAGGCGGACAGTCGGCTATAGGCTTCGAACTGCCTGGCAGTGGATAACTCTTCACTGGCCTGACTTAAAACTAAAGCATTTGCCAGCTGCATACCGACGGTTCTGAGTAAGTCATGATCTTCCCAGTTTAATTGTCTGGCGACTCTGGGCTTGGTTAATACCACAAAAGCCTTGAGCTTATTATGTTGTAACAACGGGATCAATAACCAGACGTCACTTTTATTATCAATCCATGGCATAAAATTTGATTGCTCATAAACTTCCGGATCAGCATCATATTCAAACAGATCAATGACCCATTGTTTATTGAGTAAAAACTGGATTGAATCATCATCCTGCTTTATTAATTCCAGTTCACTATCAATAGCGCCGAGGTTTAATTCTTCAGCAAGATAATAATCGTCCTGCTCATTCTGAACCCATAATCCGCCACCGGAACTATCCGCTAAATCCGCCAGGGTTTTAATTATTATAGGCGATAATTCATTGATTGACTTAAGTTCTGCCAGAGTCTTGCTCAGTTTTATCCATTCTTCACGATAATCATAACGATAATGCACAAAGTGTTTATTAAAATAAACTTTTAACCGGGCTCTCATTGTCCCGGAAAACATCAGAGCGAGTAATAGTATTAATGCCAGAAAAATAAAAAGTATCTGGGCAACCTCACCCCAGTTGCCGCCGAATTTCTTAATATAAAAGCCGGCCAATGACATAAAAATAAGGTATAAACCTGTTCCTACCAGAGCTGAAGTGTGGAAAATAACTTTTCTTGAAATAGTGTAGGCACGTGATTCTTCCTGCAGCCGAACCACAGAGATTGCCAGTAAAGGCACGATCAAGGCATTAACAATACCTCTTGCATTCCACAGCATGAAATCGATATCAGCAAAGAGTAGAGATTTGCTGTAAATAATAAAGTCAAAAGTAAACAGCCCGCCCAGACCAAGGCAGATAAATTTTATTGCCCAACGCTGGTCTGATACTGTATTTCTATACAATTGTTCTATCAGAATAAGACCAATAATTGCAAAACCGACATGAGAAAACAGTCTGAAGTCCATTCCTAAAAATTGATTGAGCCCAAACATCAACTCCGGAATCAATTCAGCGATAAATACAAACAGGCTGGTCAGGATAAGAACAAGGGTGTAATTTGATTTAAAAAGAAAAGTGAAGCCGCTTAGGATATTAGTTTCAGAGCTGTCCTTTTTAGGGCTCTTATTTGGCTCAAGGCTGCTTTGCTGTTCTAAACTTGACAGCATAGCCAGCAAATAAATATACCAGCTCAGATTGCGCAGCGTTTCAAAAGACAGGATGCTTGATGAATAAAGCTCATCACTGTACAGATTGTAACTTGCGTAAGCGGACCAGATGAACGAAAAAAAGACCGCAATAAAAAAAGCAATCCCGGATTGATATCTTTTAATTCCCCAAAGGCTTAATAACAGCAATATGCCATAGGCCGTTGCCGCCAATAAATAGCTATAGATATTATAGCTTTCCATATTCATACTATTAAATCCTAGTCATATCAACGGGCTCCCTGACGCCAGACAACTACCTGTATTGTTTGTAACAGGATCATTATATCCAGAAATATACTGTAATTTTTCATATAATAAAGATCGTATTCAAGTTTATTTCGGGTATCTTCCTGTGTTGCACCATAGGGATAACAAATTTGCGCCCAGCCCGTGATGCCTGGTTTAACATAGTGTCTGATTTCATAATATTTGATTGCTTCTGACAGCTCCTGAACAAATTCAGGGCGTTCAGGTCTGGGACCGACAAAACTCATATCCCCTCTTAAAACATTAAATAGCTGCGGTAATTCATCAATGCGGAGTTTACGAATAATATCGCCCACTCGTGTCACTCTGGGATCAGCTGCCTGCGCAAATTGCGCGCCATTTTTCTCTGCATCCATGCCCATGCTGCGAAACTTAATCACGTCAAAATTTTTATTGAACAGGCCGACACGAACCTGTTTGTAAAAAATGCTGCCTTTAAAGTTTGATTCCAGCATAATTGCCAGAGCAGTAATGAGCATCACAGGCCAGGTGACTAACAATAAGATGAAAGAGGTGACGATATCAAATAATCGTTTCAAGTAGAGATCAATACCGCCTTGTATAAAGCCGTCTGAAAAAATAAGATTGCTGGGATGCAGCGCATGGAGTTTAATACGCCCGGTCTGACGTTCAAAAAATGTTGAGATATCAAGAATTTCAACCCCTTGAACTTTACACTCCAGGACATCATCGACAGGAAATTTTTTTCTTCGATCATCGATAGCAACAATAATTTCACTGATATTATTGGCAGAAATATAGTTGAAAAGTCCATTGGAATAATGAACCAGCTGATTTTCATCTACGCAAATATCTTCACCTTCTATTGGCAGGAAGCCCATTAGTTTTACATTGCGGGTATCCGATTTCCGGCGTAAATCATTCATATGCGATGCTTTTTTACCTGCACCATAGACAATAATCCGTTTTTTAAAATATTCCTGATCAACCATAAGAAACAATAGAGTTCGGGTTATGATCAAAGTACTGCCGGTGATGATCAATGCGTAAACAAAGGAGGTCCTGGCTGTAAATAAATCCGGGTGCAGATAAAAAAGAAAGCTCATTACAAAAAAAGTAACGATCAGCACTAAAATAACCCGGAAAAGAACACCTCTGAAATTCTCTCGAAGATGCCGGCTATAGAGACCTGCCGCAGCCATAGAAAAAATAACCACAAGAGTGTAAACAAACTCAGTATAAAAAAAATCAACAAGTTTATTGGAATCATGCTGATTAATGTAACGGGCTAAGGGTACAGCAGAAAAAAAGATGCAGATCTCAAAGATCCCGACCAAAACCAGACTAAAAGGAATGTAGTGCTTAAAAATTCTAATCATTGACTCATTACGCCGTTTTTGTTGTGGTTTTAATAAAGCATTGCTTAATATAATACTTAATTTAAGGAGGTTTTGATTGCATTGAAAATATTAACATATAGAGTTTAGTTGTAATGACAGGAAAAGACTACATACGTCCAGTTTTTTTACACTGCATGTCCATAAATTTTACACTAATGTGTTTAAACGTTATCAGGGGGACTGATCAAATAATAGGTTTTATGTTTACATTTTATCGTAGGTTACGGGTGAGTTTTACGAACCCCAACAGTTTCAGCAAGATACATGTTGGGGTTCGTAAAACTCACCCGCAACCTACAAAAGTGTAAAGCAGAATTGGTCTGTCCCGTCTTTTTCAACAAGAACAGG
>DAOVUK010000520.1 GCA_030632625.1 Gammaproteobacteria bacterium | reverse complement strand
TATGATGGTGCTAATCTGAATGCGATTTTAGGTAAAGTGAAACCGGGCGATATGGGCTTTGATGTGATTCATATGAATCTGCACAAAACCTTTTCAACCCCCCATGGCGGTGGCGGACCCGGTGCCGGTCCCGTTGGTGTCAGTGAACGCCTGCAGCCTTTCCTGCCTGTGCCTATGGTTGCTCATAATGAACAACAGGGCTATCATTGGATCTCAGAGCAGGAATTACCCCTGACTATTGGCCATCTCTCTGCCTGGATGGGTAACATTGGTGTTCTGCTTAGAGCCTATATCTATGCGCTGTTATTAGGCCGGGAAGGTATGCAAAGGGTTGCTGAGTATGCCACTTTGAATGCCAATTATTTATTAAAACGTTTATCTGATGCCGGCTTTGAAATAGCCTTTCCAGAGCGTCGTGCCAGCCATGAATTTATTCTGACCTTACGCAAAGAAGCAAAGGAATATGGTACCACAGCCATGGATTTTGCTAAACGTCTGCTGGATTATGGCTTCCATGCACCAACCACTTATTTTCCGCTGTTAGTGCCCGAGTGTTTTTTAATTGAACCCACTGAAACAGAAAGCAGAGACGATCTGGATGCTTTTGTTGACACCCTGATAAAAATCAGAGAAGAAGCTGAGCAGTCACCTAATTTATTAAAAGATGCACCATTTGAACTGCCTGTCAGGCGTCTGGATGATGTTAAAGCAGCCAGAGAGCTGGATTTAAACTATTATTATCAGGGGTGAGTTGACCGTTATTAACATACTTAAACTCACTTCAATTGATAACAGGAATACAGGAAATGAAGCCTGGTAAAACCGGAATTGCCCGTATCATTGCTGCGGGAGGTTATTCATGGCAGGGTTTGACGGCTGCCTGGCAGCATGAGGCGGCTTTTCGTCAGGAACTTTTGCTGAGTATTTTTTTATTGCCTCTGGCACTATGGCTTGCTGAAAGCGGCCTTGAATTAGCTCTGCTGATTGCCAGCCTATCTATTGTTCTGATTGTAGAAATTCTTAATTCAGCGATTGAAGCCGTGGTGGACCGATTTGGCCCGGAACATCACGAACTTGCCGGCAGAGCCAAAGACATGGGCTCGGCTGCGGTATTTCTGGCTTTAGTTAATGTTGCCGTTGTCTGGATACTGGTTTTGTTTGTTAAATAGCTGAGTAACAAATTGCATTTGTTTACAATTGTTTTTCACCAACCTTCTAAAAATTAAGGAATATTATGACAGCTCTTATTTGCGGATCATACGCTTATGACCATATTATGGTTTTTCCGGACCGCTTTAAAAATCATATTTTGCCAGACAAGATTCATATGTTAAATGTGTCTTTTCTGGTGCCTACTATGCGCCGGGAATTTGGCGGCTGTGCAGGTAATATTGCTTATACTCTGAATCTTCTTGGTGCTGATGTGACCCCAATGGCCACCATTGGTTCTGATTTTGCGCCTTATACAGAATGGATGAATAAATGCGGCATCTCTCAGCAGTACCTTACAGAAATTGACAATAGCTATACTGGTCAGGCTTTTATCACAACGGATCAGGATGACAATCAAATCACCGCATTTCACCCCGGTGCCATGAGTGAATCTCATCAAAATAAAGTATCAGATGCACAGGGAGTGACTATCGGTATTGTTTCTCCTGATGGTCGTGAGGGTATGATTGAACATGCCCGTCAATTCAAAGAAGCAGGTATTCCATTTATTTTTGATCCCGGTCAGGGAATGCCTATGTTTGGTGAACAGGAGCTGAAAACTTTTATTGAGCAGGCAACCTGGCTGACAGTCAATGATTATGAAATGCAAATGCTGCTGGATAAAACCGGTATGAATCCTGCAGAAGTTGCGCAGCAGGTCGAAGCGCTGATCATCACCCGTGGTGGAGAAGGTGCTGAAATAGTGACACAGGATAAAAATATTATGATTCCAGTGGTTGCTGCAAAAAAACTGAATGATCCAACCGGTTGCGGGGATGCATTTCGCAGCGGTTTACTATACGGCTTAATGAATGAGCTGGATTGGGAAATTACCGGACGTATTGCCAGTTTGTTAGGTTCAATTAAAATTGAACATCACGGTACTCAAAATCACCAGTTTACTATGGATCAATTTAAGGCTCGTTTTCAGTCTGCTTTT
>DAOVUK010000037.1 GCA_030632625.1 Gammaproteobacteria bacterium | reverse complement strand
TGTAAGCAGTCAGCCGGAAAGCGGGTAATAATTTCTTTTAAGGCATCAGGTAAACGGTCGGGAATTATTTCAAAATGTAAAAACAGCCGGTCATCCAGTCGTTGCAGAAAGAATTCAAGTATTTTTAAACTGGTTTGAATTTTAAGGTTAAACGTTCTATCAACAAACTTAAAATTTCGAGCGCCTCGTTCATAGAGATTTTTTATTTCATTAAGAAAAATATCAATATCAAATGGCACAGAAGTTTTGTCTAAGGCCGACAGACAAAATTCACATTTAAAAGGACAACCCCGTGAAGCTTCGACGTACAGAACCCGATTTTTTAAATCTTCATCGGTATAATATTGATAAGGCAGTTTAAGCAGTTCAAGCGGCGGTTCCTGAACTTTGAATAGTTTCCTGTCAGGCACAAAGTCAGCATTAGAATTGTTATTACTGTGTTGTAATAAATGACCGCATAAAGTGGCAAACCCCGTATCAGCTGCGCCTGGAATTAAATAATCGGCTAAATGAAATATTTCCTGTTGTTCATATTCATAACTGACTTCCGGACCGCCAATAATGACAATAATTTCAGGTGCCACCGCTTTTAACAAACTGACTACCTTTGTCGTATGCTCAGTATTCCAGATATAAACACCAAAACCAATTATCCGGGGTTTCATCTGAAGTATTTTTTCAGCAATATCAGCAGGTCTTAAATGGCTGGTAAATTCCAAAATTGAGGTTCGGGACTGCAATTCATCCAGATTGGCATAAAGATAGCGAAGACCCACTGAAGCATGGATGTAGCTGGCATTAATTGTCGTGAGGAGAATATCGGATTGGCTGGAGATCATATTTTAAAATCGCCTGAGCCATTGAATTTTGATGTCAGAGTACGTGTGATAAGTAAGTATTGCTTATGAAATATGTAGATTAGATTGAAGTTCATAGTTGACAGTATACAGAATACTGTCAACTATAAATTAACTACTTATTGTGCCAACTACTTATCGTGCAGGTTGTTGATAAGGATTGTTGCCATAGCCGTAAGGATTACTGTATTGGTTGCCGTAAGGATTGCCATACTGATTACCGTACTGGTTGCCATAAGGATTGCCATACTGGTTGTCGTAAGGATTACCATATTGATTACCGTATTGAGGCTGCTGCTGATAGTAGTTATTTTGAGGTTGTCCATACTGATAGTCATAAGGGTTATATGCTTGCGCAGGTTGAGCAGCCGGAGCAGGTTCAGCAATAGCTTCTGTTGTTTCTGCCATTGTTTCAACTGCCTGAGTGACTGGAGCAGTAACAACTTCTGCAGCCTTCATAGCACTTTCAATCATAGGCATCATTAACGATGATGCCTGTACTGGTTTATCAGCAACTGCCTTCTTTTCTACAACTTCAGGTGCAGGTGCTGATTCGGGCACGGATTCAGCCTCTGCCTCACTTTTCTCTTTAACAGCAACGGCTTCTACTGGAATCACTGCAGTCGTCACAACAGTTTCCTGTTCGACTTTTTTAACCACAATCGCTTCAGCTGTTGTTTCTGTCGCCGGAACTACAGCCACTGGCTGTACTTGTACAGTGCTGACTTTTTCAACACTAACAACAACTGGCTCTGAAACGGGTTCTTGCGCGTCTTGAGCGACTGTAGAATCTGTAGAATCTGTAGAATCTGTAGAATCTGCAGCATCAGCGCTAGTTGAACTATCTGAAGCATATCGTTGTTCCATATCATAGGATATATAAAATCCCATACAAACAATCAACGCCAGCATAATGACATAAAAACTCATATCGGATGATTGGGCAGAATCTGATGCACTATTATTTGTTTCTTTATCCATGTGTCGCTCCATACCAATGACTTTATTTGAATATAATATTTAAGACTCTTCTCATATTATCCCAATTAGCTTTCAAAAGTAAAGCGCTTAAATATAGTTACTAGCCCTAAAATAATCATTGTAAATTAAATGTTCATTTGTCAGTGAAAATCGGCGTGTAAGTTCTTTAATCATAATTCAATTGATTTCAAACATTATAATATAGTGATAAAATTGTTATAGTCATTATTAACCAGAATCATTTAAATTGTTATCTATTTTTGCTCTGTGAAATCTGCATACCAAAAAACAATTTACTCCATATTTAAGTTATAATCACTGCGACTGATAATACAGATAAAGGATATTGTGATGAATCGTCAATTGAGGAAGTTGCTGCTATTAATATTTCTTCTCATACCAGCCTATGCTCTGGCAGATATTGCTGTTTTAATTCATGGTTATCATAGTTCAGGCAATACCTGGCGCAATAAGGGTATTAGCACCCTTTTAGCCGCCAATGGCTGGAATGATGCCGGTTCTTATACACCTCAGGGCAATTTTGTCTATTTCGGCCAACCGTTGAGTGCAACAGGGAATCACACTGTCACAGCGGAATTACCTTCAGAAGCACCCGTTGAAGTCCAGGCTGACCTGCTCAATCAATATCTCGATGATATTACCCTGCGTTTTCCACAGCAGAAACTTCATCTGGTGGCACATTCTGCCGGTGGTATTGTCGCACGTTTAGCGCTGGTCAATAATTATACACAAACTGATAAATACAATATTGTTCAGCTTATTACCATAGCTACGCCTCATTTAGGTTCCATCATTGCTGAAGTGGCAGAAAGAGCCTCCGATACACCCATCGGCTTTTTTGCACCGATTATAGGCGCCAGTGAAATAAACCGCTCTGAACTGCTTTATAAACAGTTGGGCAGAGAAGAAAAAAATCATTTTCTCTTCTGGTTAAATCGTCAGGCTCATCCACCGATGCGTTATACCTCAGTTATCAGAGCTAATGGTTCAATTCTGGATGGCGACTGGCTGGTAACATCCAATAGTCAGAATATGGCCTACGTACCGGCAATTGGCCCCAATGCGCAAAGAATTCCAACATCCGGGGATCACCATTTAAAATATGCTGACGGCTTTTTAATCAGAGACTTATTGCCATGATACATTCATAGATGAGGAGCCTCTGACAAAAAGGTTTATTTCCTCTATAATTACGGCTCATTACAAAAATACGTATCTATCAGAGGAAGGCACACAATTTATGTCACCAAAAAGCAAGTATTTTCAGGATGTTGAACAATATCGAAAAGATATGCTGATTAATACTGAACTTTGTGGTGAGCCTATGCATTTTAATACCACCTGGGGACTTTTTTCTCCCCGAGCCATTGATGACGGCTCAAAGTTAATGCTGGAATACATCAAAGTTAATGAAAGTGATAATTGTCTGGATCTTGGTTGCGGCTATGGTCCGCTAGGGCTCACTTTGGCAAAACTTTCTCCTGACGGCAGGACAACTTTAGTAGACAAGGATTTTGTCGCCGTTAATTTCACCGAAAAAAACATAAAACTCAATCATTTGTCTAATTGTGAAACCTTTTTAAGCAATGGCTTCGATCAGATCGGTGCACGCAAATTTAATCTCATTGTTTCAAATATTCCGGCAAAGGTTGGTAATGAACTATTAAGTTTATTTTTAATTGATGCCTGGAACCACCTTGAGCCAGGCGGCCGCTTTTATGTGGTCACCATCACAGGGATCCGAAAATATATTGAGCGTTCTTTTAAAGAAGTATTTGGCAACTACAAAAAAATCAAACAGGGTAAGACTTATACCGTTGCAATGACAATTAAACAATAATACGGAATTAGGTGAAATATGAAATCTCATGTTTTAAACAGCCTGACAAAAGTTATATTGGTATTATTGAGTCTGTTTACTTTAATCTCATGTAGTGATGATTCTGAAAATAAAAAAATAGAATCTGAACACAAAAGTCATCAGAATAAAATAATTTATTTTGATAAAAACAATGATGGCATTAAAAAAGATAACATTAAAAAAACTCTTAAAAAAGTCATCCAAAAAACATCCCATAAAAAAATAAATCAGGCAGATTGGTCCTCGATTAAAGAACAGGGTTCACTACGAATCATCGTCCCCTATTCACTTCAACATAATGAATTTCTTCCTAGAGAATCATTGTCTTACAACCATGAGTTAAACTTAATAATACGCTTCTGTGAAGAAAACAATCTGACCCCGGTTTTCATTTCTACAAAATATTTTTCTAATATGCTGCCCCTGCTTGAGCAAGGCATGGGTGATATCGTAGTGGCTAACCTGACCATTACAGATAGCCGAAAAGAACAGATTAATTTCACTATCCCTGTTGATCACAGTACAGAGCAGCTGGTCGTTTCTCAAACATATAATCAAATATTATCAATCGACAAATTAAACGGTTTAAAGATTGGCGTCAGGGAAAACACCTCCTTTTGGGATACCCTATCCGCACTAAAAGAACAACAACCGGATATTAAAATTGTTAAACTGGATGACAATCTTTCTGCAGATGATAAATTTAATCACATCATATCTGGAAAAATTAATGCCGTTGTAGAAGACAGCAACCAATTTGCTTTTTTAAAAAAATATCGCAGCGATGTAAAAATGATACTGGATCTGGGCAAAGAGCGTCCAATTGCATGGGCAGTTCGAAAAAACAACCCGATATTGCTCAAACAGCTTAACCGCTACATTAAAACAGAAAAATTACTCCAGCATTTACCCGAAAGTCGTCTGGGTGACCTTGATAGCATAAAAAAACACCGTCAGTTGAGACTTATTACTCGCAATAATGCCTCAACCTACTTTCTCTGGAAAAACCAGTTAATGGGCTTTGAATATGAACTGATCAGGCAATTTGCTCAACAGCACAAAGTTAATATAAAGGTACTGGTTGCCAATGATTTTAAGCAAATGCTTGAATGGCTTAAACAGGGGTATGGCGATATTATTTCTGCAGGTTTAATAAAAAACCCTGAACGTGCCAGATTACCCGTTGAATTTACCGATCCTTATTTATTTGTACAGGAAGTGATAGTCCAGCGAAAAAATGAAAGTGCCATTAAATCGCTATACGATTTAGAACAACGAACATTTTATGTTCGTAAAAGCAGCTCCTATTTAGAGACTCTGCAGAAAATTCAGGATCAATTAAGATCCGAAAACATTAATTTTTCCATAGAGATAGTGCCTGAAACTATGGAAACTGAAGAAATCATCAAGCATGTTATTGACGGTAAATACGATTTAACCTTATCTGATTCACATATTATTGCCATAGAAGAAAGCTGGCATAGTGAGCTGAACGCTACATTGCCGTTAACCGGTGAACAGGGCCATCGCTGGCTTATTAGAAAAACCGACAGCAAACTCCTTGCCGAGTTAAACAAATTTATAAAAAAAGAATATAAGAGTCTGTTTTATAACATAACTTACAATAAATATTTTAAAAATTCACGGAAATTATTCGATGCTGACAAGCGTGAAAAAAACAATACCAGCATTTCACAATACGATGAATTGATTAAATCACTGGCCCAGGAATATCATTTTGACTGGCGACTTGTAGCGGCTCAGGTCAACCAGGAAAGTCAGTTTAATCCTAAGGCAAAATCATGGGCTGGCGCCAAAGGTCTTTTGCAGGTCATGCCGAGAACTGCACGGGAGGTTGCTGTCAGCAATCTTGAAAAGCCTCAAAATGGTTTACGTGCAGGTCTCAAATATATGACCTGGATTAGCAAACAATTATCTGGTGACTTACCGGCTGATGTCCAGGTCTGGTTCACCTTAGCCGCTTACAATGCGGGACTGGGACACCTGAAAGATGCCAGAATACTCGCAGTAAAACAGGGGCTCAATCCGGATCGATGGTTTGGACATGTTGACAAAGCTTTTTTATTGCTGTCCAGGCCCAAATATCATAAAACGGCACGCTATGGCTATGTCCGCGGTTCAGAACCAGTTAAATACGTCAAAAACATTCAGGCTCTTTATGAGTTATACAGTAAAAAACACCCTAATGAGGCCCAAATGTGACTCACACATCTATTCATAAGCTTGAACAGCAGGCACTTGAGCCAGAGAAAACTCAGGAGCAGCCATTAAATGAACAGGAATACTTTTCATTTAGTCGTATTATTGCCTCTGCATTGCATTACAAAAAACAACTGGTTTATGCCAATATCATTGCCATTACTGCAGCCCTGCTCTCAGTGCCCATTCCTTTAATTCTACCCTTGATGGTTGATGAAGTTCTGCTGGACAAGCCTGCTGCTGCTCTTTCAATAATGGACACCTTTTTACCCGTTAGTTTACAAACAGCGATCTTTTATATAATCACTGCTTTAATGTTTTCAGTGTTACTGCGTTTATGTTCAGTAGCTCTTAATGTCTGGCAAATGCGAATTTTTACCATTTTAGCCAAGTCAATTACCTTACAAATGAGAGAAAAATTATCACTTTATCTGAAAAAAATTGCCATCAGCGAATATGAAACAATTGGCAGTGGTGGTTTTGCCTCACATTTTGTGACCGATATTGAAGTCGTTGATCAATTTATCAGCGCTACCATCAGCAAATTCATTGTCGCAGTGCTGTCAATCATCGGCACAGCTATTGTGTTGTTATTGATTGACTGGCAGCTTGGTCTGATACTTTTAATTTTTAATCCGCTGGTGGTCTTTATTACCATTCGAATGGGTAAAAAAGTTAAAAAATTAAAACTCAAAGAAAATAATGCGATTGCTCTTTTCCAGCAGGCTCTGGTTGAAACACTTGATGCGATTCACCAGGTCCGTGCAGCAAACCGTGAATCACATTATATTCAACGTCTGATAAATCAGGCAACTCAGGTAAAAAAATATTCCATCGCTTATTCATGGAAAACCGATGCGGCAGGTCAACTCTCACATGTTGTTTTTTTATTTGGTTTTGATGTCTTTCGTGCGGTCAGTATGATTATGGTATTAACATCTGATTTATCCATTGGTCTGATGTTCGCGGTATTTGGCTACCTGTGGTATATGATGGGACCGGTTCAGGAAGTGCTGAATATTCAGTATGCTTATTTTAGTGCTAAAGCTTCAATTATCCGATTAAATAAAATTTTTGCACTAAAACAGGAAACCTTTATCCCCTGTCAGAAAGATCCATTTGAAAACCAGAAAACCATTGCAATTGAACTTAAAAATATTTGTTTTAAATACCCACAAAAAACAAATATTATGGATAAATCTATTTCTGCAATTGAGGATAATCACAAGTGTTCTGACGGTGACTATATTCTAAACAATCTTTCTCTGAGTATTAATAAAGGTGAAAAACTGGCTTTAGTTGGTTCCAGCGGCGGCGGAAAATCAACATTAGTGCAAATTTTATTAGGACTCTATCCCATTGAATCCGGAGATATTTGTTTTAATGATATTTCAATTTCACAAATCGGCTTTGATAAAATTCGGGAAAATACCGCGGCAGTTTTACAACATCCCATTCTTTTTAATGATAGTGTCCGTGCCAATCTGTGCCTGGGCAATGAAATAGCCGATGAAGTACTCTGGCAGGCACTGGAAATTGCTCAACTTGATACGACGGTAAAAAAATTACCTGAACAACTCAATACCATGGTTGGACGACAGGGAATTCGCCTCTCAGGGGGGCAAAGGCAGCGTTTAGCAATAGCGCGTATGATTTTAACCCAGCCCAAACTCATTATTCTTGATGAAGCCACATCAGCTCTTGATACAGAAACTGAAAACAATCTGCATGTCTCACTGCAGTCTTATCTGAAAGATAAGACTACCTTGATCATTGCCCATCGCTTAAGCGCGGTAAAACAGGCTGACAGGATCGTCGTCATTGATGATGGCAAAATCATTGCTGATGGTACTCACAAGGATCTGGTTAATAGTAATGAACTTTATTTTAGATTATATGGTATGCATTAGAAAATCCAGATAAGTTCAGGTGCCTATAGGTCGTCCCGGCAGGAAAGGTCACTATATTGGCTAATTGATAGGATTTAAGTGACTGCGCCAATTTTTGCAGATTACAGGAAGCTCACCTTGCAAAAAATATAAAATAGGTATATATTTTATACTATGCGAAAGTTTGAATTCGACGCTAAAAAGAGTAGCTCAAATCTTAACAAACATGGGATTGATTTTATTAAAGCCCAATGCCTTTGGGATGATCCTGATTATATTGAAATCCAGGCTAAATCTGACAATGAACCCCGTTTTTTAGTCATTGGCTGTATTGCTGAAAAGCACTGGTCAGCGGTTACAACATACCGTGAAGGCAACATCCGAATAATTTCAGTAAGACGTTCTCGTGTCCTGGAGGTGGAGTTATATGAAAGCTAAAGTTTTCGACAAAAAATTCGATGACAATAAAGTAGATATTATTGATGATCTTGAGTTGTCTACACTAAAGCGCCCAAATCAAACCCAGAAACGAGTAAATGTTGATTTCCCTGTTTGGGTAATTGATTCTTTAGATAAGGAAGCTAATCGAATTGGTGTGACGCGCCAATCAATCATTAAAGTTTGGCTGGTTGAGCGACTTGAAGAGCAAGCGGCTAACAAAGCATTGCAGAGGACAAACCGCTGAATGTGGGAGTTATGCCAGTGACATCCTCCCCCACCTCAGTCTTACAGGCTGCCGATAATAATCGGACAGCCATCTAATAAATGCCTCATCCCTTACACAACTTTTGCAGCTTGGGGTTTGCTATTGCTCATCACTAAACTGCTGAAAAATATACCCTGTTTTCTTATTTTATTGAGGTAATGGACGTCTGCTTTATGAAACGTTACTTTTTTATTTTTTTTATTATATTTATCAGTATAAATTATATTTCCTACTTATACTTTGAAAATACTTCTTCTGCAGATTCCCGAAATTATCTAAAGTCAAAACTTAATGCTATTGAATCAAATTACAGAAACTCCACTGATATTATTGAGAGTTTTGCTCAGCTGATTTTTAAGAACAATATCCTGACTGATGAAACTTATAAGATCATAAGATACTTACCCAATGCATCTGAATCTGAACAAAATCACATTAGAAAGAAACTCTATGATCATTTACTGCCGCTATATAATGTCCTCAAACAAGATACTTCGCTAAGACAAATTCATTTTCACTTACCTGATGGACGCAGTTTCCTACGGATGCATCGCCTGGAAAAATATGGCGATTATTTATTTGATGTCCGACACTCTATTAAAAAGGTTAATTCAAAGCTTGTTTATGTTAAAGGCTTTGAAGAAGGTCGAATTTTTAATGCTTACCGATATGTATTTCCACTTATCATCAATAATCAGCATTTTGGCAGCGTTGAAATCAGTTTCTCTATCAATGCAATAATTGATTATATGAAAAAAAATTCCCGGTCAGACTATTGTTTTATAATAAAAAAAATAATAGTTGATGAAAAAGTATTTACTGATGAAAAAAATAATTATCAAAAAAGCATATTAAGCCCATGGTATCTTCATGACAAATCAATTAACAATGAATATTGCACTGGCAGAATAGCAAATATTCTGGGAAAAATTAAAAACGATAAAATAAATATCAGTAAACTTGAAAATTCTCGGCTTTTCTCAACAGCCATATTCGAAGGAAACAAATCTTACATTGCTGAATTTTTGCCCATCAAAAATACTCTCAATAGAAGCATTGCCTATATTTTTTCAGTGAACGAAGACACAATCTATCCACAATACAAATTGAACTTTGTTAGAAATTTTTTGCTGACACTTATTGCTACATTCAGCTTGCTTTCATTTATTTTCTTATTGCTCTATAGAAACCAATACATTAAAAAGAAAAGCATTTCTCTGGAAACTCAGGTAAAACAAAGAACGGCTCAAATTACTCAATTACTTGAAAAAGAAAAGCGATATATACGCTTACTTGATGTTATTAAAAAAATTGATAAAAAGATAATTTATAATGTCAAGCTGGAAGAGGTGTTTCAATTCTGTGTCAATCATTTTACAAGCCTGCCATCCTGTATTTTTTCTATCATATCGGTGAATGTAGAAGGTGAATACCTGTTTTATTCAGATAATTGTGAGCAGTTTGGAGGCAATAAAAAGTTAATTTGTGATAAAGCATCAACATTAATGCAAATATATAATACGCCAGCCAATACTAAACTTGTCATTATTGATAATTTCTCGGAAGAACAAGAGCTTGTTAATTCTGTCGATATTTTTGAAGAATATCAAATTAAGAAAATTATAATTGTGCCCTTAATTGACAACTTATCTGCAAAACATTATGGCAGTCTATTATTTTTTACTTCCAGAATTGAACTGTTTGAGGAACATGAACAGCAATTATTTACTGAATTAGCAAAATCCATATCATCTGCGATAAGCATTAAACATAATAATAAATAATTTTCAGCTTAACGAAAAATAAGCAAAAAATTTGTTAATGACCTCATTAAGGAAAATGTTAAGCACATTCTTTATACAAGAATTTTTTACGCGCATTGTTCTGCATATAGAAAAGGATTTTCTAAAAAGATCTCACCGAATACGGCATTGTCCCATCTGTGCTTGTCTTCTATTAATAAAGAACTACAAAAATCCCAAAGCACTTCAAATGCATAGTAAAAATATGGTGTTTGCTCTTTTAGCTTGCTCAAAGCGCCGGATTGAGCAATATTCGTTATCGTGCCTAAAATAATCAGCATAGCGCCCTGTTCAGCATCTAATCGACGTTGTTTAATAACAGGCATAAATTTATCAATTGCACCACGCTCAAAAAGCGTGAGTGTTTCAGATTTTAATCCACTAATTTTTATAAATTCATTGATTGCATTAGTAACACAAAATTTAAGAAACATATGATTCCCCTCATTTAATTAAATTTGGTACTGATACTTTATTTGACATCATTTAGTTATTTTTTTAAGAATAATTATCATTATCTAAGTGATATGTTTAAATAATCTACTCTGATAAAAAATTATTTCTTTTGATTACTTCTCATTATTAAGTATTGCCGCCCTGATAGACCGTAGACATCCTTGATTTTGTGATATTGTTCCAGATTTGCATAAGAATTGTCAAAGTAGAGAGGGTTTATTAGATGAAAGCATAATATCGGTTTCAGATTTTTAGTGTATCTGGGTGTTATTTACGACAGAAGTGTATTTTTAGGATAAGGATATGGGAAGGGAGGAAAGAGCAAAGATGAGTTGTATGTTTATAAGTGGGGACTGACCAAATAGAGTAATTCATCTTTACACTTGTAGGGGCGAATTCATTCGCCTGGATGTGAGTCTACAATCCCGCAAGGCGAATGAATTCGCCCCTACATATGATAGGCATTCTTTAAAGAATATGAATGTAAAGTGTAAAGCAGTTTGGTCAGTCCCTATAAGTGTGTATGTTTATAAGTTGTAAGTCGAAAGCAGATCTAAAAATTTATGGCTGAACCAAAAGTCTTTATCTCTTTCTTTTAACATAAAAACTTATAAACATAAAAACCAATTTATTTATAATCAATAAATTAATTTAGAAATCCAGAATTTTATCAGCATTAAAGATCATAGTGCCAATTGCTGTGCCTGGTACATCTTCTGTAGTACCGGGAAGAACGCCGTAATCAGGCAATTCATCATCACCATATCTTGATTCCCAGCAAAGTGGGCAAACAACCATATTATTATCATTGTCATCAAGAAAAACTTCTAAATTTTCCAGGAGAGAAATTTTCCCCCAGGGAGTATGACATTTAAAGCGACGACTACTGACTACCTGTTTGTCCGCAAGTGTTACACCATCAAGAGTGACAAATAATGTAACATTTTTATTTTCAGGCATGGATAATGAGCGAGCAAATGTCACTGCAAGGCAGGCTGCTTCAGGATTTGCCATAGGATTTGATTTCAGGCTTACCACCACATCTTGTGCTTCAGTTGCAACAATCCCGCCAAAATTTTCATTCCATGCAGCATGTGCTGAATTGAATAAACCGATAACAAAAACACCCAGCAGTAACGTTAAAACGCTTTTAAATTTATTGTGCATATTAGTTTCCCCTTATTAAGTATCACATTTGATTATTATTATTGGAGAAATGATATTATATAAAGACGATCGTGGAGTCAAGAAAACTCGATTAAGAAATTGAGCATAGCCAGAATGGCTGAAAGGTTTTTAGCTGATTTGCAGCTTGTTACTACTGAATAATGATCCGTGTAAGATACAAGTCACTAATCACTTTTTTTCCAGTCAACTTTTTTAGGACATTTGACACTCTCAGAGTCAGATTTTTCTGAAGCTGTTTCTTTTGTTTCTGTGTTTGTATTTTATCCCGGCTAAGCCCCGAAATATAAGTGATAATTGTATCTTTTATCGGTGCAATATGATTATCAATTAACCATTTATCATCCGGTTGGTTGATTTTACAAAACACTTCAAGCGTTAAAAAAATCAACTTATCCTCATATCGTTGATCGACCACATTGACGACAAACGTGTGTAATTTAAAATAAGTCGCAGAATCATCATCAGCAGTGAGCTCATCATCTTCAGTAGTATTAATTTCAGTATTTTTCGAGGACTTTGATGCAGCAGCTTCTTTCTTTTTTGCTTTAAAGGCTGAGCCCATGCCTGCAAATCGAGATTTTTGACTGGGAAGGTCTACTGCTGCCGAGACTTCAGGAATGAATGAATCACCCAGGCCGATTAAATAGAATGAAACGATGAATATAAAAGAACGAAATAAAACACAACGGGCTAAAGTGGCATGCATCTTTTGACTCAAATTTCAGAAATTAATGTGAAGTATAGACAAAAGATCGTGATCTCACAAAAAAATCAGCCTGAATTGGCAACATAACTCTAAACATTATGCATATGTTCAGCCGTTTGCCGGAATGAACGATTCAGCATAGACCGTAAATCACCATCAATTGACATATCATCCATGGCTTTTTGCATACACAATAACCACTGCTCACTTTCCTTTTTGCCAATAGAAAATGGCATATGACGTCGACGCAGCATGAGGTGAGGTGAAATAAATCGGGGATAAAGTGACCATCGACTTATTTCATAACTATTTCACCGTTATGAAAATAAGAGCTAGTCGCCGATATCCCCTGTTTACTATGATTTATCAGCTGGTGAGATCAAGCAGCATTTTATTCAACCGGCTGACAAATGTCGCCGGGTCTTCTAACTGACCGCCTTCACTTAATAAAGCCTGTTCAAACAAAATACGTGTCCAGTCATCAAAAC
>DAOVUK010000428.1 GCA_030632625.1 Gammaproteobacteria bacterium | reverse complement strand
TCAAGAAAATCTTTTTGCAGCAGGGAAATTTTTAGTAATGGGATTTGTAATAACGTTAATAGTTTTTTAACCGGCCTGGTAATCCAGGCATCTTTCTCAATAGAGATAAAGATATGTTTAATAATACTCAGTGCATATTCAAACTCATTTTTTATTTCAATTGAAAAAACATCTTTATTAATACAAGGTTGTACCAGTGACTCCAAATCAAATGGAACAATTCCATTGTTAGTCACACTCGAAGCCTGTTCATGTTGAATGAGAGTTAAATCGCGCTGCAGCAGATTTAATTGTTTATTATAGTCCTGGGAAGCAAAAAAATCAGCAGAAGGCATTGCAAATTCCCGACCACTCTGAAAAGAAAGCAACTCCTTCAGTGTCTGATAGGTCGACAGCAGATTAATACTGTTTTGAGCAGCCGGATCGGCACTCGTCACATGAGCCTGATAAGGATTTCGGTAATTTTGTGTTAAATTTGTTGATGGCAGAGACTGTTGTGTCTGATCGTAGGAAGAACTATTGGTATCTGTCAGATGTGTACTGGCGGCATGCGCCTGAAATGCATTTATAGCATTTTGTATTGGACCTGCGGGAGATTGTTCACTTGCTGAAGGCTCTTGACCCGCTGATGGCAGTTGGTTCGCTGATGGCTCTTGACCCGCTGAAGGCAGTTGATCGGCTGAAGGCTCTTGACCCGCTGAAGGCTCTTTCAAAATAACAAATTTTTTCTTTTCAATAAGCGGTAATATATTGCTGTCGATAAATATTTGATTAATTTCTTTATAGACATCAAATAAGTGATCATTCACGACATGTTCAAATTGACGGTATAGGATCAGCAGTATGTCGTTGTTGATAAAATGCTTATGAATGGTTTCACTGAAGACTTTAAAGATAATCTCCGGCGTAAATGGATTACTTTTAATTTTATCCGCATCCGTTTCAAGCAGTTTTGCAAAACGTAATTCAATTTCCAGTAATTCCTGCTCATAATTTGGAGAAACGTGAATGATAAGCTGATTAATAGCCAGCCAGCTTTCAAATTCATTCTGGTCTATCAACTCCAGTTCATCCAGCTCCTGACTTTTTTTATTTGACTGCTGTCGTTTATCATGAGAATAAAGGGTTTTTTCAAACAGTTGTAGAAATTGATTTTTCAAACTGTGTTTTGATTTATTGAGCGTATTGATTGCATCAAAATAGAGAGCTTGTTGAGTATTGTTTGATGATTGCTCAGCTTGCTGGAACATGGCCTCATGAGCGACTGGAAGAAAGATTTCCATCACATGAGACATATTAGTCATAAAACTCTGTTTAACAGCTTCCAGTATATTAAGGGATTTTTTACTTAGGTTATTAATCAGCGTTGGATTGAGATGCATCCCTTCCTGCTGCTGCCTTTTACTTAAATGGGCAATAGCATCCAGAGACGGATTACAAATAGCCACTGCCAGGCCGTTTTCCAGAACGCGAACCACTTTGACTTCAAGTTGATAGTTAATCGCTTCATTCTGTTGAGAGCTTTCACTGTGCTGCTCATCTTGCTTAATAGAAAATTTAATATCGAGTAAGTCATTCTCTGCAATGCTGTCCGGCATTGCAGCTTTGTTTTGCCAGCTTAAACGTAAGCCGTCAAAACCAAACTCCTCAATAATAAAATCCCATGCCTGATGCATGCGATCATGAACCACAACATCAAGTCTTACGGGTGAGCGATTATAGGTTCTTCGTTCCAAAGATAAGTGACCTTAAAATATATCAATACTTTTTATAATCATAGGATAACAACATGAAAAATCAAGGTGGTTTCTGCGTACTATTGAGTAGATTGGGAAAAGTCTTAGTAATATAGGGCGTTCAATATTGGAGTAGAGACGTTGCATGCAACGTCTCTACCAGCATAGGTATTATTCACTATTGTGAATATCGAGAATTTCACTTTCCCGTTCAAGTTTATTCTGTTTGGCATTATCATTGCGTCGTTGATCAATATCATTAAGATAATTTTGATCAATATCACCGGTCACATATTCACCATTAAATACTGAGCAGTCAAACTGAGTAATATTTTTATTACCACGATGACAGGATTGAATTAAATCATCCAGATCCTGGTAAATCAGCCAGTCAACGCCAATTTCCTCAGCAATTTCATCCAGACTACGATTATGTGCCACAAATTCTTCCGGTGAAGGCATATCAATACCATAGACATTAGGGTATTTCACTGCAGGTGATGCAGAGGCAAAATAGACCTTCTTTGCGCCGGCTTCACGTGCCATTTTAACAATCTGGCCGGAGGTCGTACCACGAACAATTGAGTCATCGACCAGAAGTACATTCCTGCCTTTAAATTCCAGCTCCATGGCATTGAGTTTTTGTTTAACCGAGCTTTTTCTCTGCTTTTGACCCGGCATAATAAAAGTGCGGCCAATATAGCGATTCTTTATAAAGCCTTCACGATAGCGAACACCTAGCGAGTTGGCCAGTTCAAGGGCAGAAGAACGACTGGTATCAGGAATGGGCATAACAACATCAATATCATGATCCGGGTAGCTTGCCATGATTTTTTTTGCCAGCTTTTCACCCATTCTAAGACGTGCTTTATAAACTGAAATATTATCAATAATAGAGTCAGGTCGGGCAAAATAGACATGTTCAAAAATACAGGGCGTATACTGAGGATCATCGGCACATTGCTGAGTATAAACATTTCCCTGAGCAGTGATAATAACCGCTTCACCCGGTTTAATATCAGCCACCAGTTCAAAGCCCAGAACATCAAGTGCAACACTTTCTGAGGCAATACAATATTCAATTCCGGAGGATGTGTTTCGTTTACCATAAACAACCGGACGAATACCATGTGGATCTCTGAAACCGACAATACCATAGCCGGTAATCATGGCAACACTGGCATAAGCGCCGCGACAACGCTTGTGTACGGCACTGATGGCCATAAAAACATCGTCTTCATTGATACGCAGTTTGTGAGAGGTCTGAATCTCATGGGCGAATATATTGAGCAGAACTTCTGAATCAGAATCAGTATTAAGGTGTCTGAGATCCTGCTTATAAATTTCTTCTTTTAATTCATAAGCATTCGTCAGGTTACCATTATGCGCCAGGGCAATGCCGTAAGGAGAATTCACATAAAGCGGCTGAGCTTCAGCAGAAGAGGAACTGCCTGCTGTCGGGTAACGAACATGCCCTATTCCCATATGCCCCTGCAAACGCATCATATCATTGGTAGAAAAGACATCTTTTACCAGGCCATTGCCCTTGCGTAAATGCAGTCGCTTGTCATCATAGGTAACAATCCCGGCAGCATCCTGTCCTCTATGCTGAAGAACTGTCAAGCCATT
>DAOVUK010000272.1 GCA_030632625.1 Gammaproteobacteria bacterium | reverse complement strand
GTTCAGGGATCAGTGTAAATTTCTGCCTGCTGATACCAATGACTCTTTGACCATCGGTTAAATTTTCCATCTCTACAGGTTCTTCATACACTCGGTAGCTGCCTTTTTTATCGGCAATGTGGAGGGCAGGAATGTTGGCACTGGTGAGTCCTTCCGCTTTAATGGTCAAGATCAGTGAGCTGGGTTCACCACTTTTCAGATTGGGTGGATAATTATCCCATGAACTGCTTAGAGTGACTTTTTGTGCAGGCAGCCAGGCTGTCCCTTTTGCTTCATCTGGAATATGTTTAATAAATAGTTTCAGTCCATCACTGCGTACCGATACTGATTTTCCTTGATTGCCGGAAAACATACTGCTGCCTTTGAGCATTTGCTGAATTTGAGAGTGACCACCAAAGGCACTTGTAAAAAACGGATCATCAAATAAATTACCGCCAAAGGGGCGTCTTTGTCTTTGCTGATTTGCATCGGGAGTCGTAGCTCGCATGACCACAGGAGGAATGATCAAATCACCGGGTTGCTCCGGATAGATGACATAATGTTGTTCGACGACATGATAATTCTGACCCTTTTGTTGAACGGTATATCGAATATTGTCACCCACTTTCTCACTAATGGCATTTTCTGCCGCAGGTTGGCTGATATTGATGTTACTCAATGACAGTGCAGTAAATAATTTGACGGTCACAGGGATTCCTTGCTGTACCATGACATCTGTATTATTTGTATTCAATGGTGTCTCAATTTCCAACCAGACTGATTGACCTTCTTTGGAGCTGCTGACAACGGGAATATCCTTGACTGTCAATTGCAGCGGTCTGGTTTGATCACTGCCCACTTTAATGGACGGAATGGTATATTGACCATAGTGATGAGGCATCAATGTGATGCTGAGCTGAATTTTATCGGTACGTCTGCCATTAATGATCTGTATCTGAGTATTACGACCCGTATTAACAATATCAAAGTCCTTTTTTAACGGACTGAGATCAGGCTGAAAGTCTTTAGAAGCAGAGCCGGAGATGTCGATAACTAATGTGGCTGATTCACCAAACGTGATGCTGCTGCGTTCCAGGCTGGTGGTCAGCGCTTGTGCACTGGCGCTGACAGGGATAATTATAAAGCTGAAAAACAACAGGGTGATAATGAGCTGGGATGGCCAGACTGATATGACCTGATGGTATTTTATCTCATTGCTTTTTAACGATGGGTTTGTAATTTTCATATTGAAACTCCTGTTTATCTATATTGTTGCCGGCGTTGTTGGTACTGGTAAAGAAACTTGCGTCTCAGTAAGCCGCCAGGATCATCCGGTACACGACGTAACCAGTTTTCAACCGACTGACGCTCTTCAGGACTGAGTTTATCTTTACTTAAACTGGCCTGAGCAGGAGGCACTTCTGATTTTGTCTCTGCTTTTTTCTGTAAGGTTTTTTCTACCGTTTTATCAGCGTACTCTTGTTGTTTTTCAGTGTCAGCAGTGGAGAATTTATTATCTTTATCCTGTTCCTGTTCCTGTCCCTGTCCCTGCTGTTGATTTGATTGTGATGATTGCTCCTTTTTATTGTCATTTTCACCTTTATTTTGTGAGTCTTCTGGCTGCTCTTTTTCTCCCTGACCCTGGTTATTTGATGATTCATTATTCTCTTTATTCTGTTTCTGATCTTTATCTTGCTTTTTATCCTGTTGCTTATTTTTTTGATCCTGTTTTTTCTTTTCTTCTTCTTGTTTAAGAAGATCTGCCACTAATTGACGGTTTTCAATCGTATCCTGCATTTGTGGTTGTTGCTTTAATGCATCATCATAAGCATTGAGGGCTTTTTTATAATCACCCATTTTTGCCAATGTGTTTCCCAGATTATAGTGGGAGTCAGCGTCCTTTTTTTGACTGAAGGATTTGATGGCCTGCTGATAGTTGCCTGCACGATATGAAGCAGCACCCTGCATTTCAGACTTGTCTGTAATGGCTGCCGCAGCGGCATAATCTTGTTTGTCAAAAGCCACGGCAGCACGTTGATCGGGACGCTGCCATAGAGCATCCCATGCAGATGCCATAACAGGCTGTGGACTGAATAATGGGCCAAGCAACATGAATGGTAAAGCCAGAAACCAGCCGCGCCGAAAACCCAGTAAGCTTAATGGCAATAATAAAACAGCCAGCAATGGTCCGTTTTCAACCCAGCGTTCAGCCTGCTTCTTTTTTGTATTGGTTTGCCAGGAGTCAATTGCTGATGGCTGACTCACTGAACTCGCCTGTAGAATCTGGTTCACATCGTTTAAATTGCTGGAATAGGGGGCATACACACCATTACCTGCATGGCTGACTGCCTCTAATGCCTGATGATCAATTTTGCTTAAAACCGGGCGACCATTGCGATTTTGAACACCAGGAATGGGTGCACCGTTTGTTGTGCCCATTCCCAGTAGTGAAACCTGATAGCCGGTTTTTGCCAGCTTTTTTGCAATGTCAGTCGTATTAGTATTACCGGCACTCGCAGCGATCAGAATAATGTGTCCCTGTTGATAACCTGCCTGCTTTAATAGTTTTCCCGCCTGCTGCAGACCCAGATCAGGGCGATTGCCGGGTGCTGGCATCAGTGAGGGTTCCAATACACTCAATTGTGATTTTAACGTCGCAATATCATCGGTTAACGGAGTGACTGTAAAGGCATCACCTGAATAGACCACCAACCCGGTTTGTTTTTCCTGACTCTGACGTAATATATCTTCGATCTTATACTTTGCCTGCTGCAGACGTGATGGCTTAATATCTTTTGCCAGCATGGCAGGCGATAGATCCAGAACAATTACCTGTGAATCCAGTTCCTGAACTACCGGTTGCGGCAGACGCTGCCAGGTTGGGTTGGCCATGGCAATGGCAGTCAGAATCCAGACACCGATCAGAATGAACAGCGGTAATTTTGTCTGTTTAGCTGCAGCTTGTTTAACCAGCAGATAAGGCAGAAATTTTGTATCAATGACCTTTTTCCAGGCTGATTGACTGCTGCTTCTGTGTTTAAATAGTTGCCATACAATCAGTACTGCAGGGATCAACCCCAGCAACCATAGTGGTTCAATAAAATGAAATTGCTTAATAGAATCAACTAACATGATAACTCTCTCTCTGGCCTGAAATGACTGTGATTGCCTGACGAAATAAACCGCTGATAAACAGGCCGCTTAATATTGAAAGCAGAAATGCAAGACCTAAAGGCCATGTATACCACTCATACAGTTCACGATAAAAAACAAAATCTTTTGCTTTGGGCTCCAATTGGTCAAGTTTTTTATAAATAGCCTGCAATGCCGGTAAATCACGTGCCCGGTAATAATCACCACCCGTTATTCGGGCAACCTGCTGCAATGTGTCTTCGTCCAGGCTGCTGCCCATATTAATCACTTGCCCAAACAAACTGCTGACTTGTTGATCGGCACCTACACCGATAGTGTAAATACGTATGCCTTCTTTTTTAGCAATTTCTGCTGCTTTCAAAGGTTGGATATGACCAGCCGTATTGGCTCCGTCAGTTAACAGAATTAATACCCGATTACCTTCCGGTTGTAGGCGTAAACGTTTAACGGCCAGTGCAATGGCATCACCAATGGCTGTTTCATTGCCAGCCAGACCGATAACCGCTTCACTTAATAGGATATTTACCGTATCACGATCAAAACTCAGAGGTGCTTGTAAATAAGCCTGCTGACCAAATAAAATCAGACCCATTCGATCACCTGCACGTTGTTCAATAAAATTACCGGCCACTGCTTTCACAGCGGTTAAACGGGAGACCCGTTGATTACCAATTTGTATGTCCTGTTCCTGCATACTGCCTGATAAATCAACCGCCACCATTAGATTTCGCCCCTGTACTGGTAAAGGGACAGGATTTCCCATGGTTTGTGGCCGGGCAGCGGCAATCACTGATAAAAGCCAGATAATGATGGCTATCCAGATACGCCAGCGTGATCGACTGGTCTGATTGTTATTGCCGCCAAGCTGTGTTTTTAAATTGACATACATGGGCATTCTGATCGCCTGGGGTGCGCTTCTTTCAGCGCGTGGCATTAACCAGTAAATCAGTAATGGCAGTGGTGTTATAATAAAGACCAGAGGCCAGACAAAGTGTGCTGTCATTTTAAGTTCTCCCTGATCCATTTATGGACTAATAGTACTAATGGATCGTTTGTTTTCAGAGGCTTATTTCCAGGCCTGGCCTGATAAGATCCAACGGCCAACGGTTCTATGATTCTTTGCTCAAAATGTTTATCAGAGCTATTGCTTTGCAAAAATTCCAACCAGGCACGGCCATGTAGACTGGCGACTTTTTCCTTTGGAAAACGATACAGTGCAACGCGTCGCAACAGGGAACTCAGTCCGGCCAGCTGCAATCTGAGATCGGCACTGTTTTTTACAATGACGGTATTTATTTCAGTTTGTATCTTTTTTTGCCAGCGATGTTTGCGCCACCAGAAAATTAAAATCAGCGCAGAAACAGTAATAGCTGCTCCCAGAACAATCCACCAGCCGGGTGCCAGAGGCCACCATGGTGGATCAGCGGGTAAATGAATATCATGCAAAGCCTGCAGCGGATTGTTTATCACTGGAGGTGCAGCCGGTGGCTGGATCATATTATTCATGCGACAGCTTCTCCCTGTGTTAATAAATTACCCTGATAGCCTGAGCGTTTACGTTTCAGGAAATGATGAAGTACGGCACTGATGTCGTCATTTGTCAGTACTTGAAGTAAGGGGATATCCAGGTTATAAAAGGCTTTTTTGATCTGTTGCTGACGAGTCTTCAATATTGTTTTAAGACTTTGCTGCTGACGATGACCATCCAGATTCATTCGCCAGCTTATGAGACCGTCACTCACGCCGTATTCTCCTGCCGGAGGGGCGGCGAGTTCAAGGGGATCCACAACCTGAATGGCCAATACATTATTATGATATTTTAGTTTTTTCAGGTATTCATGAGATCTTGATGACGGGTAAAAAAAGTCACTGATAATGATCACTTGTGCTCCATGTGTTGCCATGTGGGAAATACGCTGCAGAATACTATCCGGCAAGCCTGCATGCTCATTGTCAAAGTCAGTATGAGGTTCACCCAATTGAGCCAGAAAATCGATAAGACGTAAAATGCCCTGTCGGCCTCCCTGAGGTTTTAACTCAAGATGTTCATTGGGACTGCGGTATACCAGACCACCGATTCGATCACTCTGTGCTATGGTGATCCAACCTAAAATTGTAGTGATACGGGCAGCGATGAC
>DAOVUK010000179.1 GCA_030632625.1 Gammaproteobacteria bacterium | reverse complement strand
CTGCTTAGATCACGATAAAAAAACAGATGAAGAACCTCCTGGATAAATTTTCCTTTCCGGTATTAATTATACTGGCCTTACTCTTGGGAACAGCCCCCATAGGCGCACAACCTCACTTGCTGGAAAAAATTAATATGCTGATGTCGGGAACTTTAATAAAACCCTTAGATATTTTCGATTTATTGTTACATAGTACGCCAATCGTTCTGTTAATTATAAAATCGATATTATTTTTTAAATATAAAACACGTTCATAGTTTAGAAAAATTAATTAAATATTAATGGATTTTATAGATATATTGTTTATCATAATAATATATATAGATATTTTAATCGTTTAACTGATTTTCCAGGTTCAAGCTTGATAAAACGATTTGCCAGTCGTGACTATCTGTTTGATTCATTTTTTTATAATACCGACTAAGTATGAATAGAAAATGGTTTATGTAGAAGCAATTACAGATGTTCATGATACGCCGCTGGAGCGCTTTAACGCTCAGGCGGGCCAGATAAACAATGGTCATGCTCATGTTGTTCTGGCTGCCTTGTATGAGGCATTTAAATTTGCCGATAAAGCACATGAAGGTCAGATAAGAGCATCCGGTGAACCTTATGTGTTTCATGTCATTTCAGTGGCAGAAATTTTACTCTCCCTTAATCTGGATACGCCTTCTTTAATGGCTGCTTTGCTGCATGACGTAGTAGAAGACACCGATGTCACACTGGCTCAGCTGGAGAAAAAATTCGGTCATGAGGTTGCTGCACTGGTCGATAGTGTCACCAAAATGAAGGCTTTTGCTAATTTAAAGCCTGATCTTAAAGGGGCAATCAAAAAAGAAGGCTTAAAAGCCGAAAATTTACGCAAGTTATTGCTGGCTATGGCTGAAGATGTGCGGGTCGTGATGATCAAGCTGGCTGATCGTCTGCACAATATGCGCACTCTGGATTCGCTATCGCCCAGAAAACAAAAAATTATAGCCAGTGAAACATCAGAAATTTATGCACCTCTGGCCAATCGTCTTGGTATCTGGCAGCTGAAATGGGAACTGGAAGATCTGGCTTTTCGTTTTCTCGATGAAGATAATTATAAAAAAATAGCAAGATATCTGGCAGAGCGAAAAGTTGATCGAGACAAATATATTAATGAAGTGGTTAATATTATCCAGAATAATCTGGCTGAGAATCATATTGAAGGTGAAGTAACAGGACGTTCCAAACATATTTATAGTATCTGGAAAAAAATGCAGCGAAAAAGCCTGGGCTTTCATCAGCTGTATGATTTACGTGCTGTTAGAATTCATGTTGATCAACTCAAAGATTGTTATCATGCTCTTGGTGTGGTGCATACCATCTGGCGGCATATTCCTTATGAATTTGATGACTATATTGCCACACCTAAAGAAAATAATTACCAGTCCATTCATACGGCAGTTATCGGTCCTCAGGGTAAAACGCTGGAAATTCAGATCCGTACCTATGATATGCATAAACATGCAGAATATGGGGTGGCTGCGCACTGGCGCTATAAAGAGGGTGGTAAGCAAAGTGACCATTACGAACAGAAAATTGCCTGGTTAAGGCAGCTGCTGGAATGGAAAGACGAAGAAAAAGATGCCGGTGATTTTATTGATCGCTTCAAATCTGAAGTTTTTCAGGATCGTGTTTACGTGATGACACCTGAAGGTGAAATCATTGATATGCCGCAAGGGGCAACACCTCTGGACTTTGCTTTTTATGTGCATACTGAAGTGGGTGCCTGTTGTCGCGGAGCCAAGGTGAATGGCAAAATGGTGCCCCTCACCTATGAGTTAAAAAGTGGTGAACAGGTTCGAATTCTTACCACTAAAAATGGTTCTCCCAGTCGTGACTGGCTGAATCCGCAGTTAGGCTACCTGAAAACTTCCAGAGCCAGAGCGAAGGTTAGGCACTGGTTTAAACAGCAGAATTATGATCAGAATTTATTGGCAGGTCGTGAGATTCTTGAAAAAGAACTGCATCGCTTAGGTATTTCTAATATTTCTCATGCTAAGCTGGCTCAACACTTCAATTTTGATGATACCGAGCATTTATTTGCAGAAATTGGCCGGGGAGAACTCACTACCGGTCAAATAGCGACATCCATTCAGGATTTGGGTGGTCATGGTGAGAAGGATAGTCAAGTTCAGGAAGAACCTGTTCAGCAAACCATAGAACTATTGCCGCAAGGCTCAGGTGATGTCACAATTTATGGTGTTGATAATATTCTTACCCAGATTGCACAATGTTGTAAACCTGTGCCGGGTGATGAAATCATTGGCTTTATCACCAAGAATCGCGGCATTACGATTCATCGCAGTGATTGTCACAATGTTCAGCATGCATTGGAAGAAAATAGCGAGCGATTAACAGAAGTTGAATGGAATCATGAGATTAACCAATGTTATACCGTTCTGATTGAATTAATTGCTATGGACAGGCAGGGCTTGTTAAGAGATATTACCTCAATTCTGGCCAATCTGGAAATTAATGTTTTAGGCGTTAATACTTCTACTAATAAAGCCGATTATTCTGCAAGAATGAGGCTGTCTCTGGAAATCGCAGGTATTGCCCAACTGAGTCGTGCTCTGAATCGAATTACCCAGCTGCCTAATGTTATTGAAGTTTACCGGATCAGTGATTGATAGGCAGTAGAGACGCTGCATGCAATGAGACGTTGCATGCAATGAGACGTTGCATGCAATGAGACGTTGCATGCAACGTCTCTACAGGAGGCAGTTTATTTCAGGCGATTAATACCCAGTGCTTTCAATAAATACTTCTCATAAATCGGTTCACTGGAGCCGGACTTCATTTTTCGAATAAAGTACTTCTCAAAACCAATCTTGGCTAAATGTACCCATTTACCTTTCTTAAACCAGGCCAGATTTCTGGGTGGAATTTGCGGGATTGCAACAAAAGCAGCACCGGTATTACCCATATCGGCAAGACAGATTGCATTCCAGGTTGCTTCATGAGTGGGTACAACATCGGCTAATTCATCAGCAATATTTTGCACAATAGCAGTGACCATTGATTCAATCATATAGCCGGTTTTGGGAGCACCTGTCGGGACAGGAGTTGCTTCAACAGGGGGGATAGCAATACAAACACCTGCTGAGAAAATATTTCTGTATTTCGGACTACGCTGCTGTTTGTCAACAATAACGAAACCGCGAGGATTACAAAGTCCTTCGACACTGGCAACTGCATCAACACCTTTAAAGGCAGGCAGCATCATGCCGTGTTTGAACGGTAATTCATGCTGCATCTTAATACTGCCATCTTCATTTAATTCATCAACAAACATTTTCCCAGCTTCAATTTTTGTTGTTTTTGCATTGCAAATCCATTTAATTGAATGCTGACGCAGTTCTGATTCAAGCATACCCTGAGAGTCACCGACACCTCCCAGGCCCAGGTGACCAATATAAGGCTCTGAGGTGATATAGGTCATAGGTACTTTATCACGCAGTTTACGCTTTTGTAATTCTCTGTTTAAGATAAAAGCATACTCATATGCAGGGCCAAAACAACTGGCAAAAGGCATGGCGCCAACAATAACAGGGCCTGGATCAGCTGCTAATGCTTCAAAATCGTCATAGGAAGTTTCAGCATGAGGCAAAGAACAAATGGACTGAGAATTGGCTTCAGGTCCGGAACCTTCAACTTCTTCAAATGCTAATCTGGGACCCGTTGCAATAACCAGATAATCATAGTTGATTTTTTCATCATTATTCAGGGTAAGTTCATTATTTTCGGGGTCAATTTTGTCAACCCGATGAGCAACAAAGTTTATTCCACGCTTTTCAAGATAGGGTCTTGACTTAAAACTGATATCTTTTCTTTGACGCCAGCCGACAGCGACCCAGGGGTTTGATGGTGTAAAGTCAAATGTTTCATTTTCACTGACCATTGTAACGAGGTGCTCTTTATCCAATGCATCACGCATTTCATATGCGCAAGGCATTCCTCCTGTTCCAGCACCAATAATGACGACGTGAGCCATAGAATATTATCTCCTGATAATTTAATAAAAATAAAATTGTTATTGTTGAAATTTTTTATTTTCAATTCATTGTAGAAAACATAAAGCTGCTTAATGACTTTATATGTAAAAATAGCATCTTAATTTCAAAACGAAAGAAAATATGAAATAAAAATTTGGCAGGAATGTTCTAATCAACTTATAGTATGATACAGATTCAATTTATCTGATGATAGAAAATAAGTTTATATAAATAGACTCATTAATGATTCATACGGAGCTTATTATTATTTTTTATAGTGCCATTTTTTAATGACTTTTTTTAACCGGATGAAGCTGAAAATACAACAAATGAATTTATTTAATTGCTTTGTCTGAGTTATAACTTTATTTTTTTTTCTTAATAATAACTTTTTTCAAATAAAAGTAAAGTTATTTTTTTACAGCTTAAATCAATTTTATTTGGCTGCTGTGATTTTTTTGGGTATATTGTCTTTTTCTGATTTAGATGATTGAGTCTTTCTTAAATACATAAGTATATACATATATAAGCAAATGCATAAGATTTATCAATTTCTTTGGCAAAAGGCCTGTGATTTATTATGAAAAGTACCCCCGTTTTGAACTTGCAGGATATTATTGATTCCTATAAAGAACCTGCCGTAATAATTTCAGATGAATATGAAATTATCCGTGCTAATTCTGCCTACCTGGAATTATATAATCTCGATATTAATGCTTATGAGCCGGACTCGTCAGGTATTGCTGCCGCTGATAAGTCAGCAAGTCAGACTTTTTTAGATGGACTGCACTTAACAGGTAAACCACACTGTTATGTCGTTTCTCATAATTATTCCCATAGCTGTGATCTGGAAGGTGAGTCCTGTCCGCTGCAATTGGCAAAATCCACAAAAAGTAATCAGAGAGTGCTGCATGTACACCATACGCGCTATGGTGAGGAACATGTTGATATCTCTCTTTATCCTATTCGTGATGACGATGATAGTTTATATTTCCTTGAAGTGATGAAAACCATCAAACATGCCAGTCCAACATCTGCCCAGCAGGGAATGGTGGGTAAATCACCTGCATTTAATAAATTACTGGAATTGATTAGCCGTGTTGCAGAATATGATATTTCTGTATTGCTGCAGGGTGATTCGGGTAGCGGTAAAGAATTAGTTGCACATGCAATTCACCAGGCAAGTTCACGCAAATCAATGGCTTGTGTAACGGTTGAATGTTCAGGGCTTTCTGAATCCTTATTTGAAAGTGAGCTGTTTGGACATGAAAAAGGTGCTTTTACCGGAGCGGTAAATAAAAAGAAAGGGCTGGTTGAAGACGCTGGGGGCGGCACACTATTCCTGGATGAAATTGGTGATGTGCCTATGAGTTTACAGGTTAAACTCCTGCGTCTGATTGAAACGAGAACTTTTCGCAGAGTAGGAGGGATTGAACAATTGAATGCTGATTTTCGCCTTATTTGTGCTACTCATAAAAATTTGCAGGAGATGGTCAATCAAGGTGATTTTCGAGAAGATCTTTATTATCGAATTAGTACTTTTCCAATAAAACTGCCGGCATTAAGAGAACGCCGGGAGGATATTCCACTATTGATTGATACTATTTTGGAGCGTATTACCGGTCACAAAAAAATGCAGGTTTCTGAGGCAGTGTTAGATTTATTTAAACAATATTCATTTCCGGGTAATATCCGTCAACTGAGAAATTTTCTTGAGCTTGGACGTGTTATGACGGATTCAAATGTGATTAAAATTGAACATTTGCCTGAGGGGGTATTCAATCATGAGCAGAAAAAAGAGACAGAACAGAGCATGTTTGATAACTTGAGACTAAAGTCAGGGTTGGAAGCAGACCTGGAACCAGGGGAAAATGAGGAAATCATGGATAAACTGATCACCCTTGAACAGCATGAAAATGAATATCTGCTCTGGTTACAGCAGCATTTTAAAGGCGATAATGTTGCCCTGGCTAAGAAGCTTGGTATTAGTGAGAGAACACTTTACCGTAAATTAAAAATGGATTAGTTACACTTTGTTTATATTTAATGATTCATCCCAGGTATTTTCAAAAATATTTTCAATACGATGACGCAGCACCATATCCATATTTAATAAATTGACATTATTTTCAGCATGCTGGATAAATTCATAGCGTTTGTCTGACAGGGTATAGGTTTCAAACAATTTTAGATGTAAGTTTTTATCAGACGGTGTTTTTTGTAGTTCACTGATCAGGAGTTTCTCAGCTTCATTGTAATTACCATAAGCCAGATAGGTATCAATTTCACTGAATAGGGCATCAGAAGGTTTTGCTTCTGGTTTGCTAATACTCTTCTCATAGGCCTCAATTTCATCCGTACTAATATCCAGATCGAATGTGATTTCAGGTGTGCCATTATTTTCAGCTTTAATTCTGCTTTCAGGTGCTGCTGCCGGCAACGGTTTTTGATTGCTGCCTGCACTGGAAGAGGCTTCCGGTGCATTTATTTTTTTCTCAAAATATTCAAAAAAGTCCATATCGTTTTCATTTTCTTCCTCTTTATCATTTTCATCAATTATATCAATGCCCTGCAGTGATGATGAGCTTGCAGTATCAATTTTGTTATTATTGTTATGCATGACTTCTGATGGGAAAGAATGTGGCGTTCTGGCATTGTCATTCACTGGATAGGGTGTATAAGCATGTTGTTTTCTTTGCTTTCTTTTTTTGTTTTGGTTTTGAATAGTAAACAGAGCAGCGACAAGAATAATAAT
>DAOVUK010000006.1 GCA_030632625.1 Gammaproteobacteria bacterium | reverse complement strand
CAAAATTTTTGATACTGATTGGTTCTTAAACAAGTCGGTAATGATCTATAGCGTTAAATTTGAGTTGCTTCGTCTCAATCTTAAATTTCCAGATAGCAGCCGTTGTAACAATTAAAAAAGATGGAAAATTGATTGATATAACAAGCTATTCAGTAGGAAAATATGTTGTTCAATTACCCCATTACGGGTCATTATCGGTATTTTCCAGACAATAATTCAAGCTATTAATTGGCACAATTTGTATTTTAGAGTATTGTGCCCATTAAAGCTCTGTGAAATACTACAAATAAATAAATAAATCAGTGGTCGCTACAGGAGTTGAGAATGAATCAAGAAGTTGTCATGGTTAATGTTGAACAAAACAAGACTGATACTTACAGACGGGCTATACAACAAAGCCTCCGTCTAATTATTTTATTGATTGTTTCAATTGTCATACTTTCAGCCCCATCACTTTATGCCAAAGAAGCGGTTCAAGGCGTTATTCTAGGCACTAAGATTTCAGAACACCCAGCCTGGTTTAAAGAAAGTTTTCTTGATATTTCCGAAGATATTGCTGAAGCTTCAGAATCAAATAAACACGTCATATTATTTCTTCATCTTAATGGCTGTCCTTATTGTTTTAAAATGAATGAAGAAAATCTAAAAAATGCACCATATACCAATTTTATAAAAACCAACTTTGATGTCATTGCCTTGAATATCAAGGGGGATAGAGAAGTCGTCATCAATGATGAAACGTCTTTAACAGAAAAAGAACTTGCAGAACAATTAAAGGTTATCTATACCCCAACCATTATTTTTATGGACAGTAATAATAAGATTGTGGCCAGAACCGATGGTTATCGTTCCGTCGAGGATTTTAAAGTGGTACTTGATTACGTGCATGAGAGAGCATATAAAAATTCAACTCTGACTCAATATATCAATAATAAGAAATCACCACAATATCAGTTTCGCTCCCATCCTTTATTAAGTGAAACCAATGATCTCACTTCTCTGGATAATGGTCCCATTGCTATTCTATTTGAAGATGAGAGCTGCAGAGATTGTACACTATTGCATGATGGTCACCTGAGTAACCCTGGAGTGAATGATACATTAAAGCAGTTTAACTTTATTCGTCTTGATGCCATGTCTTCTCAAAAGCTGATTGATATGAATGGAAAAACGACAACACCGCGACAATATGCCGAACAGTTAGGCCTTAGCTATCGTCCAAGTATTTTGTTATTTGATCAGGGAAAGGAAATCATGCGTATAGAAAGTCGTTTATTCCTTTTTCATTTCAGTGAAGTACTTCGATATGTGGGAGAGAGCCATTATAAAAAATACCCCAAGAGCTTTTATGATTATCTGGATGTAAAAACAGCTGAACTGTTAAAATCTGGAAAAAATGTAAATCTAGCTGAGTAATTGTTTTTTTTCTTGACTGAATAGCTCAGGGCGTGAACCAGCCATTGAAAAGTTAGAGCAGTTCTTGGTTTCACTTCCAGTTAGCAGATATAAGAATTTCAGTCTATCAAGAAAAATTCTAATTCTTGTTTATTACTATGCTATATTTGGTTTATCTTTTAAAATCAATAGTATCTGATATTCTAGGAAAAGAAATACTGAATCGTATTTATCCAATATGCGTGTTTCTTTTGACTTAGTCTAATCATGTATCTAGGTAGAGTATTTGATACTGATGGAGACTCTGTATCTATAGATGATTTAATAAAGAGCTGCATAAGTGATATCAACCTTTTTTCGAAATCAAGTTTAAAGAAATGTAAATTGCAAAATCATAACGCAAAAGAATGGATAGACTCTTATATGGAAGATGTGTATGTACCAGTAGAACTTGACTTTACCTTTTGTAAATCGACTATTTCTGAAGAGTCGAATGACAGGTTTAGCGATAGCCAAACCATTATGTACGCGGATTTCCAGGCTGTCTTTCCGGTGTATTTCAAGATATTAGGTTAACGGGTAATTGTGAATATGCTGAACATCATTCTTATACTTATTGTAGCCGGTATGCTGGGATTTATGTTTAGTCCGCATCTGTCCAGAAGCAGGTCATGGCAGGCAACGCTCACCCCACTTTCATCGATCATCGGCAGCGGGTTTCTCATCATAGCTCCGTTGCTGGCAAGTGTAGTTGGTACCTGGGCACCAGTCGCTGTTACGGGTATTGTTGTGCTTGCCTACGCTATCGGCGGAGTGATTCGATTCAATATTATGCATGCTGAGCCGCTACTGCATGAGAGACAGGCCAACCCGATAATTTACAGGGTGGATTTGGTTGCCAATGCGACGCTTTCATTCGCATATGTTACAGCTGTCGCGTTCTATCTCTCACTATTATCATCTTTTCTTCTGACCTATTTAGGCTTCGGCGATATGCCGAGCCTGGAAAGATCCCTGACGACAATCATCATCGTGTTTATTGCCACCACTGGCTATTTACGTGGACTGGGTGGGCTAGAGAAACTGGAAGCCTATGCTATGTCCATTCAGCTTTCGATCGTCGCCGCTCTGCTTATTGGGGTGCTTGTATATGATTACAATTTCATGCAATCCGGGCAACCGCTCATGCTAGACGTTCAGGAGAGAGACTGGGTAACAAAGGTATTCATCCTGGCTGGGATCCTTCTTGTTGTGCAGGGATTTGAAACTTCACGTTTTCTTGGTGAAAAATACAATACTGAAATTCGGGTGAAAAGCATGCGTACGGCACAACTCATTTCAGGTGCTCTCTACATTATTTCTGTTATAGCATTGTTGCCGATTGTGCAACATCTCGACCTTGCGCACATTCAGATTGCAGAAATCGTTGCTGCTACCGGGCATGCAGCGCTCGTATTGCCATTCATGCTTATTGTGGCAGCAATCATGAGTCAGTTCAGTGCCGCTGTCGCCGATACGGTAGGAGCCGGATCGCTGGCTAGCGAAAGCAGTCAAAACAAGTTTCCAGCCAACAAAGGCTACGTGATTGCATCTATTCTGGCGATCGCTCTGGTCTGGACTGCAGATTTACTGGAGATCATTTCAGTTGCTTCACGGGCATTTGCGCTGTATTACCTGTTGCAGTGTTTCGTTGCCATATTCGCGACCCGTCACAATCACAATGGTAAAATGCTCGTTTTAAATCTTCTACGCTTTGGAGCGTTAGCAGGTATTCTGGCGTTTATCGTAATATTCGCAATTCCAGCCGAGTAGGAGTCAAAGTGGTAATTACTTTATTTGCTAATGCAGGTTTATCCAGGATAAGCCGAACATTGAAAAGAACTGATGCCGATCATTACAATACTGTGTTTGATGGAGAAAAAATATGAAAATTCTGGCGTGTATTGATCTTTCCGATGCGACAGAGATCATTGTAGAAAAGACCGCAGAACTTGCCAAACAGTTCTCGGCAAAAGTCTGGTTGCTGCACAACGCACTACCTGAACCGGACCAGGTCGAATTCAAGGTAGACCCAATAGCAGCAAGAGAGTCTCTTGCAAAACGGTTTCATAACGAACATCACCAGATACAGGAACTTGCCGATCGGCTGCGCAGCGAAGGAATCGACACAACTGCACTACTGGTACACGGCGCAACGGTGGATAGCATTCTAACGGAAGCTTCGGACCTTAATGTGGATATGATCGTAATCGGCTCTCACGGTCATGGCTCGGTGTATCGGCTTCTGGTAGGTAGTGTGAGCGAGGATGTGCTATACAGGTCGCCGTTTCCGGTTCTCGTTATTCCTACACATGACAGGGGATGATACTGCAATCATGCTTGTATATAAAGGCCACCTAGTGCGCCGAGCTAAATCGGTAAAAAATTGGAGGTGCAATCCCTCTATCTGGAAAGGGATAGCTCCCCCGCCAGAACTCCGAGTCATGGGTGACTTAACCAGATAAGAGTAAAATATGAAACAGTTTAAAAATATCCTTTTTGTCGCCGATTTGGTCTCAAGGAATAGTGACGCATTGGAGCGCGCCACTACTCTTGCAGAAAACAATCAGGCCAGATTAACCGTCGTTGTCGTGACAAAACGCATCACGGTGGGCATAGGCATGCCGCCGGGTGGTCCCATATCAGAGGATTTGCAGGCAGCGATGACGAAAAAAAATACGTTGCTGCTTGAAGAACTTGTGGCACCCTTCCGCCAGCGCGTCGAGATCGAGGTCAACGAGTTGATTGGTGTCTCTTTCATGGAGATTATCCGTGATGTACTGCGTAATGGCCGCGACATGGTTATAAAGATTCCAGAACACATCACTTGGTCTGATAGGTTGTTTGGTAGCAATGACATGCACCTGTTTCGGAAGTGCCCGTGTCCCCTTTGGCTAATTAAACCCCAGGCACCAAAGACGTATCGACGTGTCCTTGCGGCGGTCGATATTCCTTATGGATATCCACTGGAGGAGCAGGAGTCTCGCAGCGCACTGAACCAGCGTGTGCTGGAAATTGCCAGCTCTGAGGCACTGGCCGAGTTTGCCGAGCTGCATATTGTGCATGTGTGGCGGGCGATCGAAGAGGACGATATGCACGGTGTGTTTCTGCATAAGTCAGAGAACGAAGTGGTTCGCTACGTCGAACAGGTGAGACAGCAACACGAGACCGGGCTGGCGCAGTTTATTGATGATACAGACCAGGATATGGGATCAAATTCCTCGGCGTATCTTCTCCCCAAAATACACCTACTCAAAGGCTGGCCCCAGGAGGAGGTTCCGTCTCTGGCACAACATATCGAGGCTGACTTGGTGGTGATGGGGACCGTAGGCCTCATTGGCTTGCCCGGCTTCTTTATGGGGAATACGGCAGAGGCCATCCTTAGCCAGATAAACTGCTCAGTGCTGGCCATCAAGCCACCGGGCTTCGAAACCCCTGTCACACTGGAAGGCTGAGGACCAATGAACACCTTGTGTTAACAAGGCAAATCAATATGGATCGTTACAATAGCTGAATTCGTATAATAAATGACTGCTTTCTTCATATTACTTGAGATTATATTTTAAGTTTAAATAACTTTATATATTCAAATTTTATTTACTCTAGAAAATTAAGTTCTGTCTCAAATTGGCTATCAGTGATCATATTGAAATCTCCAAATTCTGAAGGTTTTGTCATTTTTAAAATGTCTGCTATTTCCCTTACTGAATAATAACAATGATGTTGCTCAATTAACTGCTAAGGGACGTTCTCGACTCAGTATAAAGAATTCTGACAATTTGAAAGAAATTAATTTAGCATCAGGATTCAACACCAGAAATTGCCGCTATACGCCCAAAGCGTCTGAAATAAGAAGTGACTGATATTGATGATTTGGGTTGAAATATAATTTTTACCGAAGGTCTGCTTACACCACATTGCAGACTGTTCAACTACCGGTTTGTGCTTCAAAAGCACTAATAAGTTTATAGCTCAAAATTGATTTATTCGATTTTTTGAATGGCCGCTTTTGCTCTGGATGATAATCAGGATAAAATCCGTCAATTAGTGCTAAGGGACGACTTCTGCCATTCAAATAATTTGAATGTTTGACCAAAAAATAATTTAAATTCCAGGATTCTCAAAACTAATCATGCAATTTAATCCAAAGGAATTCTTCCAGTTTTACAAATTTAAGTTAATGCAAAAAAATAATTTACGCAATAAATAAACTATAAGATATTTTAAGCAAATGAAGCTGATTCCTGATTTATACAATACTCATCTAAATTCGGTTAAATTCTTAATTTACAAAAGTTTAAACTTATTTGCATGAGGCACATAAGTTCGTCCATTGATGTTTTCTGAACTTTTTCCTTGTAAAACAGCAACAAGATCCTTCACAACAGTATCTTCTTCCTGGTGATAGGAATGTTCAGTAAACCCACCAACAACAGCACTCGCATCCACTAGCACTATCTTTGCTGAGATGTCATGTGGTTTGTTTGGTCCATCATGACCGAGTCGTTCAGGATTACTTTTAGTGTAGTCAGATATTTTTAAAGCCAAATCTCCACTGTTAAAATAAACAGTAATACGCTGGGCTATATTCGGTAAGCTGGCCAGTTTATAATCATAGTCAAAAGTATCATTGTCTTCATCAGCGGCTGTTAGAATCACTTCATCAAAAATTCGGGACAATGATGATCTTTTTGATATTTTCTTCGCCTGTTGTAATGCATGACGTAATACATAATTTCCCATACTATGAGCAATAAGATGTATTTTCTGATTACAAGCCACGTTAGATTTCCCATCTTTTAAGAAGTCAGAGAGCTTTTCTAATCCTCTGGCAAAAGCATATCCTGATGTTTCAGCATCATGACGATCATTGAAATAACTCAGAGTCTTGCCATCTGATGGCCAGGAAAACACAAAAACATTAGGTTCATAATTATGTTCAGCATACTTTTCTGCCATGTTAGCGGCAGATTCTATTGCTTCTGAAAAAGAAACGTTAAATCCGTGAATAAAAAGCAGTGCATCAACACTTTCTGCTTTCATCTTTTCTCTTAAATTACTAAAAAGTTGTTTTGACCCCTGTTTTGGATTGTTGGGCAAAACTTGAATACTACTTCGATCAATTTTTCCATTAATTACATTAACCTGGCCAAATCTGACGTCACCGAGATTAACCCGCGAAAATCCTTTTCCAAAATTGGTCGGTTTTGATTTGTTAGGCTTACGATTAGTTGCAAAATAGATTGTTTTTTCAGCCATGATATTATCTCTTAAAAAAATAAAATTTAAATAAACAATGTGTTATAAAATTTTCTAGTAATACTAAAGAAATGGAGAAATAATTTCCTTGACAAACAAACACAGGAAATATTCATGCAGGAGTAAAGAGAAATTCCAAGCAAGATTATGAGTCCATACAACTTCTAATCTAGTTTAGTAGCCAATTGATATATGTCAATTAAAATAATTAATTTATAGGGAAGACCTTCATGTTTCGACCGTATTTACCTATTAGCTTTGTCTGGTTAAGTAGTTTTAAGCGAGATGACTCTCAATGTTTTATGCCAAATTGAAATTACTGCTTTTTTAACTTAAACGTTCGCCTGTAATTAGTCTTGAATAGCTGCAAAGGGACGTGAAGAGAAAAGTAGCCCTCATGTCGCAGTTGACCTAAAGTGATAATTTGAGTAAATGCATCTTCTATGAGCAAATTCTTCATAGCAGCCATTTCCAAGTATTCAAAATACGATATCAAATGATTTCCTGAATTGTCAAGCTGTTATAGTCTCCGAGCAGAGCTGGAGATTACCTATTTTTATTTAGTGTTAGTATAATATCTCTAGTTCCAGAGTACGAGATCAGCCAATTAGAGAGGTACAAACTATGAAGATTACAGCTTTCATCACATTCCTGGCCGTGTTAATAATAAGTGCCAATGCCCATGCCTCGTGGTCATTTTCTTTGGATGATCAGGAATGGTCTGATCATTCAAATTATGATTCCGGTACTTATTCCTCTCCTCAACAGTTACGAATCGTGCGGTTTCACGATTTTTATAACTATTATCTTTATATTGAACTTGCGGGTATAAAACCAGAAGAAGTCGACATACAACGTCAAGGACCAGGAATAACTATCCGGCAGATTCGTGGACGGATGGAGGAAAGTGAATCCAGAGATGCTTACAGATCGTTTCAATCCTACTCCAGCTTTACACGACGTCTAACACTACCACCCGATGCTGAACCGGATATATCAAAAATGAAACGTGAAAATAAAGGGAAGTTTATCCGCCTTACGATACCCAAACGAGCCTATCATCCTTGGGGTTCAGGATATTAACAACACTGAATATATAATAATTTTATAAAAAAACAATAAGCTGATATAGGTCATTGAAGAACCAATAAAAAAGAAGAATAATCATATCTGGGATATAAATAAAATATTGCCATTTTATTGACAGTGTTCCCTGCTTATACAGAGAGCTAAGAAATTGAATAACGCATTACCTATAAATCGGAAAACATTGATCACTTTAGTGCTGATTGTCGGGATTGCTTTCGCTGGATTTATGGGCTTTTTAATGTACAAAATGGTTTCCCTGATGCAAGAGATGACGGGACATATTTCTGAAATGTCCACCAATATGAGTTCCATCTCTCATGTCATTTACAGTATGGGCGAGGATGTGCATCTTATGACGGATGAAATGAAAGATATATCCTTACGGATTAATATTATGGATGGTCATATGTTTATGATGAACAGAAGTATTTCATCAATTCAGACACGTTTGGCTGATAATATGGGTGATATGACAAAAGATATGGATTTGATGGTAAATGATATCCATGGGTTAGCAAATTCTATCGGAGTTTTATCCACAGATGTTCATAGTATGAATATACTGATGCACCATTTAGGACATGATATTCACCGGGTCAGCGGTTCAATTACCTCCCCGCCAACGTTTTTACGCAACATGGTGAACCCCAGATATTAAATCTAATATATTAGAGAAGAGCAATGAACCACGCAAAAAGAAAAAATTTAATGACCAGTTTGTCACTTTTGCTATTATTCTCCGGCAGTATCCCGTTACAGGCGCAAGAACTAAAACTTGATGAATTTGCCAGGCAGAGCCGTAGAATTACCGCCAATTTCACTGCCATTATAATACGTAGATGTGAGCTGGAAGTTGAAAGTATTGGCCTGTTTGCGGCGACTGAAGTATGCAAAATTACCGCTCCGCAAGCATATTATGAATATTCAATCAAAAATAATATCATTCTCAAGCTTGTCAGCCTTAATCCACGTAATGTTGTTACCGGTCATGCAGATGCATGGGAGCAGGCTGGGCTACAGAAAATACAAAAAATGCTTAAAAATGGCCGTCAAGCCAAAGAAATAGAAATCGTTGAGCTGGTTCCGGAACCGGCTGAAACATACTATCGTTATATGAGCCCCATGATTGCTACCCCCTTTTGTCTGAAATGCCATGGTACAGAAAAGGATATAAGCCAGGAAGCAGTTAGCTCAATCAAGTTATTTTACCCGAATGATAAATCCATTGGTTATCATCTGGGGGATTTGATGGGAGCAGTTTCTATCAAAAAAGTTTATAACCCACTAAATGAAAAATAAACAGTATTTGCATTTTGGTAGAAAATTTCTCTTATTGATGAGAGGAGGGTAAAAGTGGCAAATATTAAATGTGAAAATTGTGGTAATGATATTTCCAGTAAGGCCTCATCTTGCCCAATGTGCGGACACCCTAATGAGAAAGACTATTGTATTTCAATGGGAGAGCAATTTGTCTTTTTAATAATTGCTATAGGTATTATCTGGGGCGTAGTAATGGGGCTGGAAATGCATTTTGAGAATAAAAAGGTTGATATTTATGAGCAGGTAGCTTTAGATGCAGTCGAGCAGTACAATATCGTCAAGCAAGCAGAAGAGCATGCTAAAATTTGCCTTCATGCACGGATAGTTACAGCTGCATATCTTCAAACAAATGATGAAGCTAAAATCCAACAATGGAAAGCAATTGAAGAAGACGAATGCAGAATGTAACACCTCTCTGATAAGGCTATTTCCAGTTAAAAAGCTCAAAGCTCAGCATTAAACTAACGGCCTTTCAAATCCATTCAAGGACAAGTTATCACCCCCCTATCTGTTAAAATTCAAATGAAACATCTGCTATATGGTAGATTGCTATTTCAATTTGAATTTTTTTTTCAAGTTCTGGGCTGTACTTTATAACCCAACGATTGATGGTACTATGGTCAACATGATATCCTCGTTCTTCGGCCATTTCCTCTAGGTGACGATAACTTAAAGGATAAGCCAGGTACCATCGGATATTTATAAGGATGATTTCTTTTTCAAAATATCGCCACTTAAAACTGAGCATGCAAATCGGCTTCTTTTCGTTGTAATTGATGTTCAGAATACCAGTAATTGCTCAATTTGTAATTCTTGCGACAGAACCAAAAAGTATGATGATGAGGATAGTTTACATGAGGGGCTATTTTAGCAGGTAAAAAGGTTGCAGCGCTTATTGAAGAAAAATCCGCTTCAGTACATGAGGCTTAATGTGCCCTTAAGTATAAACAATACTGACTAATTGACTATAGCATTATGAAAAAACACAAACAGTTGAAAAAAATAATCACAGCTATTCTGATTGGCACAGCAGGATTTTTCCTTGCAACTTTACTTTTTACAGTAAAAGAGGCTGCTCTTGTCGGACTAATCGCTTTTCTGGTGACACTATGGACAAATGAGGGACTGCCATTGGGGGTAGTCTCTTTACTTCCTATCATACTTTTTCCTGCTTTTGATATCCTAAGTACAAACGAAACATCACTTAACTATTCAAAATCAATTATCTTTCTTTTTCTCGGTGGATTTTTACTGGCCATTGCAGTAGAAAAGACAGGACTGCACAAAGTTATAGCTAATAAAATGCTATCTGTTTTTCCTTCGACAGTAAGAGGAATTATTTTTGCATTGTCAATTACTTCCGGATTACTCAGCTCATTTTTGTCTAATACGACGACGACTCTTTTGCTCATGCCGCTGGCACTTTTTCTTACTGAAGAAAAAAAAATCAAGATGAGGTTTGCTCTTGCTATTGCTTATGGTGCCAGTGTAGGAGGAATTATAACCCCTATAGGAACTCCGCCTAATCTTATCCTTATGGGTATCATGGAGGATAAAGGACTGGAGTTAATTCCTTTTATGCAGTGGGTATGGCTGGTACTTCCTCTGGCTCTTTTGATGTTTTTTATCATCAGTTTTATACTTTCACTCGGTGTTTCTGAGGTAAAAATTCCAAGAGACAAAACAATAACAACTATGAGTAACAAACAGAAAAAGATACTATTCACATTGATTTTTCTGGTATGCCTGCTTTTTGCAAATGCCCCTGTCAAACCTTACTATGATGGCTTTGGACTGAATGAAAAAGGAATACTGCTTAGTTTTGGTCTTTTGATGTTTTTTCCTCCAGTCAATGTACTCACCTGGAAAGACAGTAAAAAAGTACCCTATGAGATCATTTTTCTCTTTGGTGCAGGTTTCTCAATAGCAGCAGCATTTACCAGCAGCGGACTAGCTAATTCAGTGGCGTCCTACCTTCTGCAACTGACTACTCTCCCGCCAATTTTGATAATGCTTTGTATTGCGGCAATTGTTACATTTACAACAGAAGTGACCAGTAATACAGCACTGATTTCTATGATACTTCCCATTCTTTATGCAGTCACAGAAGCCAGTGGACTTGATACACGATTATTTTTGATGACAGCAACAATCTGTGCAAGTTATGCTTTTATGCTCCCTATTGCCACTCCTCCAAATGCAATTGCAATGTCCAGCGGGGTTGTCAATGTAGGTACTATGGCAAAATATGGATTTTTGTTTAATGTTATAGGAATCTTTCTGATAGTTTTAATTGCCTCATTCTTTTGGAGAAATTTTATATGAACTATCATTTTCTTTTTGTCCTTATTTTTTCCTGCCTGTTTTATAGTTCAGATAGTTACGCGCAACAAAAAATTAATCACTGCATCGGCTCAAATATCGTTGTTGCCTATACAAAAATTAATGATTACCGCCTGGTATGTGAGTCAGTAAATGATGTCATTGAAATAGCAAAAAAAATCGGCCTTAGTGAGCAACTAAAAATCACCATTTCAATAGTGGATAGACTGAGCAACAATAATACCGCTAAATTACTGAGTCTTTTTAAGGAATAACTCAATACACACAATCACTTGAACTATAAAGGGATGAAAGCGTTTCATTTACAGCTCTTCAACAAGGCATATTTCATTAAAACATAACCAGATTGTTAGCAACCCAACCAGGAATAAATCACCGATATTCATACTGGATAAATTGTATTTTTAAGCCGTTTGATTAAAATGAAAATGGCAGCAATGCGCTGTGGAAAGTCTTTTTTAAGATGATTTTGAAGCAAGCAATTTGTCCGCTTTTTGTACTGAGTAACTATTTTGAAAAATCCTAAAAGCTATATATGCTCAGATCTGGAATGGCTGCTTCACGCCCTTAGTGACTAAATAAGAAATGATTAATGTTTCTGCTTAGAATTGATTAGAAGCTAAAAATTATCGGAAACGAAATTCTCTAATCCTCAAAAGTCGTAATGAGTATATCTTCACAAATGTCTTTCCATTGCACGATTTCACTGGTCGACGTATAACGACCACTTTGAACAAGGGATTCAATAAATTTCTGCTGATGCTCCCCCAGAGTAATACTGGTTGTACGTGGAATAAATGCACTCCTCATCAACTATTATAATAATTAACACATATCAATACATATCAACATATATTCATACATTTGTGTAAATTGAGCGATACTTTAAACAGTAAATCTGATAACGGAGGAATTATTATGGATACACTACCCTATGTACCCCAAACCCCCCCCCCCCTGGAATAAAGGGAAAATTGTTGGTCAAAAGTCTGCCTTGAAACTAAAGGAAGTCCGGGCAATTCGTACCCGACTCCAGATGAAAAAAAAAGTAAAAGAGTTAGCTTTATTTAATATGGCAATTGACAGTAAACTTCGTGGTTGCGACTTAGTCAAACTTAGGATTAGTGATGTTATGCATGGCACACAAATACTCAAGCGAGCCATAATTATGCAACAAAAAACAAAGAAACCAGTTCAGTTTGAAATAACGGAACAAACACGCAATTCAATCAGAGACATATTGGGTGAGACGAAGCCGGATGGGCAGGGCTATCTTTTTAGAAGTAGATGATGCATTAGAAGTGTCAGAACAAATCAAAGTCTAAATTTATTAAGTGCCCACTTCGATGGGCACTTAATTTTCATAGTTTTTTAACGGTGCATCCGTAAATAGACGGACGCACACGTATTAAAACTTATTACTGATTTCATGCCATAAGGCTTTATAGGCCTTGGCTGCTACTTTTGATTTTGCATAGCTTAGTACCGGAGCACGGTGAATCCCCATTTTTTCAATATCGGATGAAAAAGGGATGGGTGTTGATAAAAATCGTTTATATTGTTTGCGTAGTCTTACCATGGTTTCTTTATGAAGTTTTTTCTGTTTTTGTGCCATGGAAAAGAAGGGTAATAATTTTTTCTTATTCAGTTTGTTTTCTTTGAAAAAATCAATAAGCTGAAAAAAAGTTCGCTCGGATAAGGTGGTTGGTATTACTGGGACAATAATTGAATCAGATACTTTAAATATATTTTCTGATAAGCGGGATATATTGGGTGGACAATCCAGTATGATGACATCATACTCATTGTGCAGAGCGCTCAATGCTTTTTTTAGACGAGAGCGGCTGTTTTTCATACGGGATAGAAAAATATCAAAATCCCGATAAGTCATATTAGCCGGAATAATATCCAGTTTGTCAAAATCACTGGCTCGAATGGATCGGGTAAACTTATCGACATCTTTAAAAAAAGCCTGTTCAGCCAGTTTGCGAGAGGGTTTGATACGATAATAAAAGCTGGCGGCACCCTGAGGGTCCAAATCACATAAGAGAGTACGCTTACCCGCATGGGCACTGGCATAAGCCAGATTAACAGAAGTGGCCGTTTTACCGACACCTCCCTTATTACTATAACAGGCGATTATTTTCATTGATTGATACCATGATGGAAAACTTGAGAAAATTCTTCTCTTATTTGGAGACTGTCAAAAGAAGAAAAAGATTGCATGACCTGATCCCGTTCACGGTGCTGTTTTTGTTGTAATAAAATAATCAGTGCACCAATACTTTCGGCCATGGCAATTAGATTTTTATTGCGGTGTTTCTTTGCATAAGTGATGAGAAATTCCTGCAATGATTCCTGCTGTACAGAAAAATCATTAAAACGACCCAGATTATCCTGAAGTCGTTTCAGGGCTTTGATCAGATCTTTGAGCATTTTTTGCGGGAATAAGGCAGAGAAAAATTCCATTAAATAACGTAATTTTTTACACTGAATGCGCAACTGATGGACTTCCTCATCGGGAGTTTCAGCTGTGATTTTCCGGGCTATCTGACAGACTTTAGTATAACGCTTCCAGATCAGCTTTGTTGCAAAAGGCAAAGAGGCAATTAAGGCTTTTGGCCCTGATGATAAGTTTTCTGTGCTACTGAATTTTTCTTGTAAGGCGGCTATTGCCTGCTGATAGCTTTTACTATTTAACATTTTGGTGACTTGCTGCTGCTGTTTCTTTCGCTCCACAGAAAAAGCATCAAACATCTGTTCCAGACCGGTATGCATACGTTCAGGTAATAAGCCAACTAATTCCTGTTTGTCTAATAAATAAACATCCAAATCACGCAATTGATTGGTGCCTTTCATAATATCTGAAAATGCCTGTTTTAAAGCAATATTTTCAGCTTCACTATAGACTCCCTTAAAGAGACTTAAAACAGAGCGGACTTTTCTTAAACTGACCCGGTAATCATGCAAAAATTCAGTGTCGTAATCAGCTTTTATCCCGTCTTCATTTTGTCGGGCAATTGCCATAAAGACCTGAATAAGATGATTCGTTGTCTCAATTGCCGGAGCATCCACAGCGAGATCTAATTTTGGTTTGGCATTATAGACAGGCTGATCAAAACCACATTGTGCATAAACATCATTATATGAGTCTATGGCAACGGCACCTTGCTCACAGAGAAATTTCCGGAATAATTCATGCTCATGGTCATAACCACGCAAAGGCTGGGTTATGCCCAGAATAAAAGACTTATCAGCATTATTCAGATGATATAAGGTACAACGGGCATTAGTTTTGATATCGTCATCCAGCAAGGTGTATTGTTCTATGAGCAGTTTATTTTTATCACCAGGTAAAAATGCCCGGATTGAACTGCAATTGCTGAGCTTATTTTTGACTTCACCATCTTCTAATTGGGGGATAAAGCGCCATTTGGTCGGACATTTTTGTCTGAGTGCTCCGGGAATACTGGCCTGCAAAAGTAATAAGTTATTTTTATAGCGCATTAATAAACGTTTAGAAACTTTCAGACTGCTTTCAAAATCATCCAGACAGTAAGCGCTGTTAACGCTTGCCTCTGTCTGTTTAAGATACAATTCAGCAGTGATACTTAGAGACTTTGTCGTGGTTTTTAATGGTTTGTTCAAGAAAAACTGAAAAGGCTTAATGTCAGTTAGGGTCATTTTTATTTCTGCCTGTCACACTTATTTTTATTGGATAAATACTAAGTAAGCTAGTCTACTTTGATTTAAATGAATACTCCAGCCTTCCCGTCTAAGTTAAAAAAGGAAAAAAACAGCCAAACCCGTTAAAACGGAAGAAATAATGGCAATATAAATCGTTTCTTTGCCTGGTGTGTTTTCTTTTTTTTCTGTCAATTTTATTTTTTGTACATTGTTATAGACTTCTTCTAATTCTGTTTTGTCATCAGTGCATTGTTTGAGGTTTTTGCTCATATTTTGATTAGATTCATGACAGACGCGTAAATAATCCACCGCCTGCTTGCGGGTTTCATTACTTTTTTTCAATTCCTGCTGTAATTGCATACCGGACTGTTCCAGACTTTCCAGAGTTTTTTCGGTAATATTATTTTGTTTATTGGCTATTTCCAGGGAAAAATTTGATACACTCAGGATAGGGACTTCTTTTTCATTGTTTAAATTTTGTTCGGCGGGCTGTTGTTTATCATGTTGCTGTAATTTATTTTCTAATAGTCCGATATTAGCTTCAAGCGTTTTTATTTGATCACGGCTGGTCAAATATAAGCCATTTTTCTGCTGCAGCTCTTCCTGTAGTTCTTCTTGTTGTAATAAGTGTGAAGTACACTGGGCCTGTAGTTTATTCTCTGCAGCAAACAGAGATTTTTTGTGGGTCTGATTTATATTGTCAATTTTTTTGTTGAGTTCCCGACATTGCTTTGACTCACTTATCTTTTGCTGTAGTGTTGCTGATTCTGGTGCGGACAGGCGGAGCAGATGACGTGATTTCTTGCGAGTCTTTTTATTGGAGTTTCTTGAGTTAATAAAAATAACTTGTGCTGTCCGACCGATATCCGTGCGCATCAGGGTAGCACCGAGTCCCTCTGATTTGACTCGGGTATCATTACCAATCATTCGAATTTCAGGGAGCCATTTACTAAATTCATAATCGATTTGTATCCCGGAACGCTGTGGTCGATGTCCATGAATAATACAGTCTATTTCCAGTTCTGCCAGGATTGTGGTAATTTCCAGGCCATTTTTACGATAATAAGAGCCGATATTTTCCATATCATAAAGCAGATAATGATCATTCATCTGTCCCCTGGTGTAACTGTATTGGCTTAAAGACTCAACTGACTTGAAGGACTTTTTGTAATAATCATTATTAAATTGATTAAGAGCATGGCCGGTGACTTCTTTGTAGTGTAAAAGTACTCGCAAAAATTCCAGGGTAGGGTAGGCATGGATAAAGAGTATGGGGCCGTCCACATAGAATAAGTCCAGTGTTTCAATAAAGTGACAGAGTTCTTCTAACTCATCATCTAAGAGTCCATAGGTTTCGCCATTTTTGATCTTCTGCCAGATTTCCTGCTCATGATTCCCTGCCAGAAGATGGGCGAAGCCGCCACTGTCCAGCACTTGCTGTTCTAAGGTTTGCCAATAATCAAGAATATTCAGATCAGGCGCTTTTTTGTCGAGGCAATCTCCCGTATGAATAATGGATAAACCATTGAAACATTCATCCAGTTTGTTTTTTTTAAGTAACAGACCCGCAAACTCCAGGGTGTTATCAATACAGGCAGTATCGTTATCCGTATCAGAAAAAATGATGAAGCGATTGTTAATGTGACCACCTGCTATCTGGAGTTTCCTAGAATCTGGTTAAAATTATATACCAAAAAAGGGAACGGAGGAATTAAATTAAGGATAGGAAATTTAATGGTATTTTTCAATCTGTAAATTAGCAATGGTGGTGTTTTTGCTGTTTCGCCTAAAGCGCCTACTCTTGGTGATTCAGTTGATTGGCGGCAGAGATTTCAGAAACAGTAATTCGAAAATCTGGAACAACTTGTTTTGACTGAATTTGCCTGGTTTTCAGGCAAGAAAGAAGCCGAAAATTCACTGTCGATAAACAGCATCAGTACTGTCAGCACCACAAGAGTCCACTGCTGACTCAATAAAACCCAAACTGCTGGTAGCCTCTATAGATTATATATTGCCGCACATAATTTGTATAATATGAGCAGACTGCATCGCTATCTCTAATTCCTCATTAGTTGGAATGACCAGAATTTTTATTCGGCTGGAATCATTTTGTATTTCCTGAATTTTTCGGCAATGCTGACGATTTTTTTCAGTATTGATTTCAATACCCAGATATTGCAGATTAGCACAGGCACGCTCACGGATCAGGCTGGAATTTTCCCCAATGCCGCCAGTAAAAATAATGGCATCAATACCATTTAAAGCCGCCATATAAGCACCGATGTATTTCTTTATACGATAACAAAAAATGTTTATTGCCAGCTCTGATCTATAGTCACCCTGTTCAGCTAGTTGAACAATAGTGCGCATATCATTTTCTTCACAAATACCCTTAAGACCACTTTGTTTATTTAACAGATCATCATTCTCGCAATTTTTATGCCTGTCAGGTTGGCCGGATTATGCAGTGGTGCCAGAGGAATCAATTTTTCAATAGCATCCAGCACCTGATCATTAATCAGCACCGGATCATGAAAATCCTCCCCGCCGTGAACGACACGATGTCCAATACCGTCCAGTTCTGACACACTCTTCAGACAGCCGCTATTGCTGAGCATTTCTTCCATGGAAGCAATTGCCTGTTGATGATCAGTCACCTGCTCCAGTAATCCCGACGTCAGCATCTGATGTTTACTCATATCAAAAAGTTGAAATTTTAAGGAAGAACTGCCGGAATTAAGGACCAGAATTTTCATTGCTGATGACTCTCCCCTGTTGACTTTTCCTTTTCAGCAAGGGATTGCCCCTGCGCAGAAGAGACAGCAGAAGATGACAGAAGAGACTGAGCCTGCACTGCGGTAATGGCGACCGTATTGATAATATCTGCTACCAGACAGCCGCGACTGAGATCATTAACCGGTTTTAATAGGACCCATCCAGCATAGCATCGGCAGCCGCTTCAGGAGTAAGTCCTTTATGTTTTCGCAGCGCATAAAGAGTGTCAGTATAGTGTGGGAGTAATTCAGATTGCGGTGGATTGATGATGCTTGCCTGTTCTATATCAAGTCCCAGAGAAGCGCTATGGCTGCGTATCTCATCTTCATTGCCTAACAGGATTACATCTACAACCTGTCTTCTCAGGAGTATTTCAACAGCTCTTAGAATACGCTCATCGCCTGCCTCAGGCAGGACGATCGTCATGCGTCTGGTCTGGGCTCGTTCAAACAGATTGTGTTCAAACATAATCGGTGTCATTGTCCGGCAAATAGAAATATTTGCCCGGTTAAAAAACATTTCTGCATTGACATGAGTATCAAACAAGCCCAGAGCCAGTGCGATTTTTCTTTGATTTTCAGCATTGAGTACAGCAGATATTGTTTCCACCTGGCGGGTCGTATTAAAGGTATCATGGGGAACTGAAAGAATGGGAATGGGGAGTTCCATGCCTTTAAGCAGTTTCAGCATATTAGCTTCAGGAGTAAAGCCGCCAGTGAGAAGAATGCCAGCAAGATTGGGATAATTATGTGATGATAAAGTGGTGATAGAAGCCAGCAAAATATCAGCCCGATCACCACCCACAATAATCAGATCGCCATCCTCAATATAACCTAGAAAATGCTCTACTGTCATGGTGGCAATCTTTACCTGCCTGACAACCCGATACAAATCATCAGAAGATCCCATCACACAGACTGCATTTAAATGATTCTGAATATCTGATAATGTCGGCTTATCCAGTTCATTATTGTCAGGGACAAGAAATACCGGGTAGGCATAATGACTCTGTAGTTTACTTTGAATCATCGTTTCATGTGTATTCGATGGAATGCGATTAACAAAAGTTGAAAAATGGTGACAAGCTGATTTTTTTATAATATTAGCAGCAATTTTTATTTCTTCCTGAATCGCATCGTCATCCTGTTCTTTGCCGTTAATCACAGCAATAAATGAACTGCCCAGATTCCTGGCAATCTCTAAATTGATATTGATATTAAATGAAGCCAGAAAACCTGAACTGTTTAAACCTTCACAGAGTACAAAATCATATTGCTGCAGCAGACGATTAAAGTGCTCCAGAAGTTTTACATAGAACTCTTTAAGATTGCCCTGTGAAGCAAATAATTTGACGTCTTCTGTGTCAAATCCATAACACTCTTCATAGCTCATATCAGGGCAGTATTTTGCACGGATCAAGTTAATATCTTTATCTGCTCCCCGGCTTTCATCAATCACCGGACGAAAAAAAGCGACTTTTTCAATTCGACGGGAGAGATATTCCATTATTCCCATCGTAATAAGCAGTTTCCCGGCCTCAGGTTCCATGGAGGCAATATATAGGCTGTTGGTGTTCATTTTCGGCTAACCTGATCATTCATTTTTGGTAATAGAAATCACATAAGATAAAGGAAAATTTGACTAATATACTACGCAAGCTGATTATTTTCATAATAATTTTTACTTTAATGAGGTACTTGCAAAATTGCTTTTAGCTTCCCCCTTTTTCAAAGGGGGATTGAGGGGGTTTAAGATTTTATTAAGAATCAACACCTTAGAATTTAAAGAAACAACCCCCTCAATCCCCCTTCTAAAGAAGGGGGAAGCTAAAAGCTGCCTATTTTTGAATATTGCAAGTACCTCTAATAATATCAATTGATAAAAACTGTCTAAAATTACCGGGAAATGAATTATGGATCGAGGAACTAAAATTTATGCGCTTATCCTGGGGCTTATATGTCTCACTCTGGCAGTGGTCTTTCTCTATGAAACACCTAAAGTAAGGGAGCTGAATAATCGACTTGAAGCAATTAATGAAATTAATGATTTTCCCTATCAATTTAAAGTTTTGCGCGTCGAGAATGACATTGCCACGTTAAACAGCCCGGTATCGATTGACCTGCCATGTGGAAAAGTTATCGGAATAATTTTTCCCTCAATAAAGGGAAAATCATTACTGTCATCAGAATACCAGGATGCACAGAAATTATTAGCCAAAGTTCAAATGCTTGCAGGTAAAACGATTAAGTCTGATCCGGATATAAATAAAATAGCCTGGGAACTGGATCGCAGCTGGCTGATCCAAAATGGCGTGTCTTTAAATAATTTGTAAAACTCTATAGTTTTTTTGCTTCTTCACAACTTTGCGTACTTTTCCAAATTGTAGAGACGTTACATGCAACGTCTCTACCCTATCTATGAATGGCTGAATTCACCGAGTGAATACAAAAAGTATGCAATAATGTGAAGAACCATTTTTTTGTGATATTTAAATACCAGAGGCTCTTCTATTCTCAGGCAGACACCTTCAGAATTTATTTATCTTTCAATAAATCCGGTTCATCAGCTTTAATATAAGCCAGTTCTTCGTCGGTCAATTCAACATCATCATAACCGGTTATCATTGGCTTGACATGCTCCACAAAAGAATGACCTGTGGTCAGCAGATAAACATGAGCAATGATAAAAACAACAATGGCAATAGCCGAGGCAATGTGAACCAGAGCAATATTTGCCAGACCAAAATCATTTAAAAAGCCGCCGATGCCGAAACTAATAAGCAAATAAGCGATTCCTGACAGCCAGATAGCCGGGAAAATCACTATTTTTACTAATAGATAAGTCACTGCCTGCAATGGATTATGCTTGCGTCGATAGGTTTTTCTATAAGGATGGTGTTCACCTTTAAAGATACCAAAAGCATAGAAACGCGCCACCTGGACAAAGTTTTCTGTGGTGGGCATATAGTGCCGCCACTGCCCGGTGGTCAAAAGCCAAAAGATGGCAAACAGCCACAGTGCAATAAGTATAATGGACGACCAGGTATGCAGGGTCACTGCATCTGCAAAACAGATGATTGAATGTACACCATAAATGGCTGCACCGCTGAACAACAGGGTAAAAATAAGTGCCATCTGACTCCAGTGCCAGACACGTTCAAAACGTTTAAAAACCATTAATTTGGTCGTAATTGTAGTCGTTGACATTATTTTTTCCTCCTGCTGGTAGCAATCATACGCAAAGCTCCATGCCCCAATACCCCGGTTAATGTGCCAAAAATAGCCAATAGACCGATGATATTAAGCAGTTCATTCTTCTGAGTACCCGGGATATAGACACTGCCGTCATCAAGATGACTGAGTCTGCCATCTTTGGCATGACACTCTACACACTTCATCGCATCTTCTTTGGGAGCAACCATATGATTCACCGGCCAATAGGAAAGTGTCTCAACAAAACCCCATTCACCGCTATAAGGTCTGCCGTCTTTCTTCATACCTGCAGCAATGGCTTTGCCAAAGTCATAATTACCCCAGAGTGCTGAATCATCATTACCCCAGAGTGACATATAAACCAGCGTATTATTACCCTTGTCATAGGGTTGGGTAGTATGCATTTTTTTAAAGGGGTAAATACGAGAAGCGGGATCACTGGCGGAACCGGAAAAACTATTAATATCAACAGGCCCTTTTGACGGGTCAAACCTGGTATCAATGGTTGTATAGTTCATGGTGCCGTCAAACCAGGCATACATGGGCTGCAGATTTTCTGCGTAAGTAAAATTGCCTTTAATGGATTTATAGGTCGCACGATGATGACCATCGCCCTGAGTATATTCCTTCAGTTTAAAGCCTTCACCATCTTTCAGTTTACCCATAGTACGCCAGTCCCAGTCGACTTCAGTGGCCACACCGCCGCGAGCAATTTCCGGAATATGACAGGTTTCACAGGCGACTTTACTGGTATGGGTATTAAGCTTGATGCCTTTTACGGTATCAATCGGGTGCGGCGCTGCACTATGGCAGCTTTCACAGGAAACAGTTTCACGCAGCATACCCGGTTTACCCGTACCAACCTCATCATTGACTAACATTTCATAGCGACTGCCTTCCCACTCATGTGCTTCGCCGACATGACAGGTGACACAGGTAAAACCTTCACCCTGTTCACTCATATGGACATCAACATCTTTAGGCGGATCAAACAATACAGAGGATAGATCACCATGTTTGACATTATCGCCGCCGCCGCCATAGAAATGGCACTTACCGCAATTATTGCGTGTCGGCATTTCTACACTTTGAGCCACTTTCTCCCATTCTATGGCCGGCTTGCCTTCAAACATAACAGAGCAGGCTTTGTTACCTTTTGAAGTGGGCGTTTTATAGTAAGTACCCGTTGATTCATGGCAAATTAAACAATCGATATTATCCTGATTAGTAAAATCAAAGTTTGAATCACTCATATTATAACCTGCATGACACTGGGCACACAT
>DAOVUK010000472.1 GCA_030632625.1 Gammaproteobacteria bacterium | reverse complement strand
GCTTAGCCTCGCCATGACTGCCATGGATGGTGGAAATGCAGCGGGAGGCATGGATGCCGGAGCTGTCCATGGCTCGAAATACCCCCGCAAGGCCAGCCACACCGCACCACCTACTACCGACATCACGTTTCTCGCTGGTGGTGGAAGAGCAAAAGCAACATCAAAAGCCAAAGCCAAAGCCAAAGCCAAAGCCATTTCTAATGTATGTGGATGAAGTTGAATACTTTTTTCTGTTGACTTTTCTTTTGCTTTTGGACAACACGAGCGAGGATAAATGATATAGAGAGTGTGTGGAGGACTGGTTCGCCTGAATGGGGTGTCTGAAAACAGGGATGTTTTCATCAAGCGACACATGGATGTGCTTGTAGCGTCCCCAGTCAGGCGAACCAGTCTTCCGCACAATCGTTTCTAAAGCAATTATCCGAGCGAAAGCACTTCTTTTCGAACATCTGCTTCGGTGGTTTTGTTGACATCTGATAAAATTAAGCGCTTTGTGATGAACATTTATTTTAATGTATCAAGGACAGGCTAATTACCTTAACTGCCTCCTCTACGACAATTATACTGGGTATTGATCCAGGTTCTTTGAAAACAGGCTATGGTCTCATAGAATCCTCAGGGAACCGTTTGCGCTTTTTAGAATGTGGTACTATCAAAACAGGTGGCGGTCCGCTGCCTCCACGACTGAAAATAATCTTTAATGACATTCGTCAGGTTATCCAGCACTGGTCTCCGGATGAAATGGCAATTGAGAATGTTTTTCTGGCACGTAACCCCGATTCAGCGTTAAAATTAGGCCAGGCCAGAGGGGCGGCAATCTGTGCTGTTATGGCAGATGATATTCCTGTGGCAGAATATACTGCTAATCAGGTTAAACAGGCCATTGTGGGAAAAGGCCATGCGGCTAAAAATCAGGTTCAGCATATGGTAAAAATTCTGCTGAATCTGAGTCAAATACCTCAGTCCGATGCGGCGGATGCACTGGCCATTGCCCTTTGTCATGCAAATACCAGAAAAACAATGACAGAACTAAAGAGCAGAGCCAGCGAAAGATACCCTGCTGAAGTATTGAAATCGATTCGCGGCAGGCGCAAAAAACGTTTTACGATATAAAACTTAATAACATAACACCGGAACCCTATGATAGGACGATTATCAGGTACTCTGATACAAAAACAAGCACCCTTACTGATGATTGATGTTCATGGTGTCGGCTATGAAGTTCAGGCACCAATGAGCACTTTTTATAATTTGCCGGAACTGGATAATCCGGTTGTTTTGCTGACTCACATGGTGGTTCGTGAAGATGCTCAATTACTTTATGGATTTTATAGTGAATCTGAGCGGCGATTATTTAAAAGTCTGATCAAAGTGAATGGCGTGGGTCCAAAACTGGGTTTAACCATCTTATCCGGCATCAGTGCTAATGAGTTTGTTCAGGTGGTAAAAAACAATGATGAAAGTGGTCTGGTTCGCTTGCCTGGAATTGGTAAGAAAACAGCTCAGAGATTGATTGTGGAAATGAAAGATCGTCTGGATGACTGGCAGGATGATACTGCCGGAGGCTTAGACAAAACCTCGACTACGTCAGATACTTTGAACAGCGAACAGGATATTATAAAAGAAGCTACCAGTGCGCTGATTGCATTAGGATACAAACCAGTTGAAGCAGGCAAAATGATCAGCAAATTAGATAAACAGGATCAAAGCAGCGAATCCTTAATCAAACAGGCTCTGCAAAATACAGTCAGATAACTTATGTTGAGAGTGAACGTGTTAGAGAATAAAGGTGTTAGAGAGTAAACGTGTTAGAGAATAAACGTGTTAGAGAGTGAACGCATTATTTCCGGGACAGAAGCACGTAATGAAGATCAGCTCGATCGTTCCATTCGTCCTAAAACCCTGAGCGATTATGTCGGGCAGCCGTCTGTTTGTGAGCAGATGGAAATATTTATTCCTGCCGCTAAAAATCGTAATGAAGCACTTGATCATGTGTTGATCTTCGGACCTCCGGGTTTGGGGAAAACCACATTGTCGCATATTATTGCTAATGAGATGGGTGTCAATTTGCGTCAGACTTCCGGTCCGGTGCTTGAACGGCCGGGTGATCTGGCGGCTTTATTGACCAATCTGGAAGAAGGCGATGTGCTGTTTATTGATGAAATTCATCGTCTGAGTGCTGTGGTTGAAGAAGTATTATATCCTGCCATGGAAGACAATCAGTTGGATATTATGATTGGTGAAGGACCTGCTGCCCGCTCGATTAAACTGGACTTGCCTCCTTTTACCCTGATTGGTGCAACCACACGGGCTGGATTACTGACCTCGCCATTGCGTGATCGCTTTGGCATTGTGCAGCGGCTTGAATTTTATTCTGATGCCGATCTCACCCATATTGTCAGTCGGTCGGCACAGATCATGGGCATAGAAATTGAACCACATGGTGCCAGTGAAATTGCCAAACGATCACGGGGCACGCCGCGTATTGCTAACAGACTACTAAGACGAGTCCGGGATTATGCAGAAGTAAAAGCCGATGGTATTGTTAATATTGATGTCGCAGATCGGGCTTTAAATATGCTGGAAGTTGATCACATGGGGTTTGATATGATGGATCGTAAACTGCTGTTGAGCATTATTGAAAAATTCGGTGGTGGTCCGGTTGGTGTTGATAATCTGGCGGCGGCCATCAGTGAAGAAAAAGGCACGATTGAAGATGTTCTGGAGCCCTTTTTAATTCAGCAGGGCTATATTATGCGCACGCCAAGGGGACGGGTTGCCACTGATATGGCTTATCTGCACTTTGGCCTGCAAAAGAGTGG
>DAOVUK010000251.1 GCA_030632625.1 Gammaproteobacteria bacterium | reverse complement strand
CCTACCCCCTGGTTTCTGGTCTGTTTCTGATGTGTCTCCAGCTGATAGCTGAAAGAGATGAAGACAATCAGGCTCATCACCACAAGTGAAGCAACAATCATAATCAAGCCAAGGCGTTGATTAAACCACATAGTTAAAATCCAATGAGTACTCTCTCCCTCTAAAATACACTATTTTAAATAGTGAGCAGTTACAATAAATATAGGTGTAGTTCCTTTTCTACGACAGTCATAATTGACAGCTTTAGGCGAATGAATTCGCCTCTACATGGCTATATTCTGTAGTGTAGGGGCGAATTCATTCGCCTAATCAGGTTAAATTTTTTACCTTGTAATAAAGGAACTACACCCAATAAATATAGCAGAAATCATTTAATCAGCAAGTTTCTTGAGGCAAAAACATCCGAATACACCTTGCATATCGAATACGCTTCTCAAAAAATAAATTCGGCACTAATAACTTCACTCTTTAGCTGATATTTAGTCTATACTTTAAATCTGAATAACTGTTCCTTAATGACTGTTTCTTAATAAGAAGTACTTTTCTGGAATATACTCTTTTGTACATCGGCTCGGAAAAGTTATTCAGCATAATGAAGCGTACTATTGGAGAATACTATGTCAACCGTTTGGGAACAGATCTCGGAAAATGCCAGACTGGTTTCATTGCCGGAAGTTTATCTGCAGCTGAAAGAAGTTCTGGCCGATCCAAACTACACGACTGAAAAAGTAGCCAGAGTCATTAGTCACGATCCTGCAATATCAATGCGCCTGCTGCACATTGTCAATAGTGCCTATTTTGGTCTGGGTACCCAGATTGATTCCGTTAATCGTGCTGTCAGCCTGCTGGGTAGTCAGGGGGTTTCTGATCTGGTTCTGGCTGTATCGGTCACCCGAAGCTTTAAGGGCATGTCTAATGAAGTCATGGATATGGAACGTTTCTGGCATAGAAGTGTGGTCTGTGCCATAACCAGTCGTGAACTTGCTGCTTTGTGTAACGTTGTTGACAGCGAGCATCTCTTCCTCTGTGGTCTTTTGTGTGATATCGGTCATCTGTTTATTTATCAGCTGGTTCCGGATGAGGCACAACAGGCGATTAAAATTGCTCAGGAGAAAAATGTACCCCTGTATACGGTGGAACGTAATTTATTAGGTATCGATTATGTTAATGTCGGGGCCGTATTGATGCGCGGCTGGCAGCTGCCGCAAAATTTATGGGAACCAGTCGAGTACCATGTTGAGCCGGAACGATCTCAGGAGTACCAGATGTTTTCATGTCTGGTGCATATTGCCGCTTTAATGACTGAGGCGTACGATCGCAATGAAGCCATTGACAGTGCACTGAGCCGGGTATCACCTGTTGTCTGGCAGATAAGCGGTTTAAGCGCTGAGCGTTGTCTGGATATTGCTCCCAAAATTGATGCTCTGGTCGGTGATGTTATGCATATGTTTTTTCCATCTAAGAGGGTTGCTTAAGAGCTGATACATAGCTCTATTGATCTAAAATCCATACACCGGTGTCGCTGGAAGAAACTGTATTTGCAGATTTTTCATCTGCTTTTTTTTCAGTTTTTTGGTCTGCAGGTTTCTTATTGATGGTTTTTTTGTCATCGATGAACTCAATTATTTCTGCTTCAACCTGCTGTTCTTCTCTGGTCAGTCTCTTTTCATGTTGATCAACCAGTCCAATTGCCCGGGCATTTTCTGCATTGCTGCGGAAATTAACAATCGTAGGGGTGATCAAAACGATAATTTCCGTGGCAGCCAGTCGATCGGACTTGTTTGAAAAAGCAGCCCCGATGAAAGGCATATCACCGAGAATAGGTACGCCTTCAGTGGATTCTGTAATGTTGCGTCTGATCAAACCGCCGAGAAAAACAGTCTGACCGTCCGATACCAGCATTTGAGTGGATATCTGGGTGGTTGTCTTGGATGGAATACCATCATCTGACACGGTGCCATCACTGACTTCCGGGTGAATATCCAGCATAATCATACCCTGCTGATCAACAGTGGGTGTTACTTTAAGAATAATGCCCGTTTCCAGAAATTCAATACTTTCAGAAGTCACCTGATTGATGGTGGTGGTCACGCTATAACCCAGCCGAGTACCCACCTGAGTTTCTGCGGTCTGATCTTCCATGGCCAATAAAGTCGGGGTTGATAAAGTACGCAGACGGCCGCGCTGTTTCAGGGCATCAAGAGCGACTTTCAGGTTTGGTCCGAGGAAATCCAGAAATAGTCCCGGTTTGGCAAGCGTTGACAGCTGTTGTGTGCCCAGGCGTCCTACGCCATCCTGAATATCAAAAAAATAGGTCCAGTCCACACCAAAAGATTCTTCATCAGTGAGAGTAACTTCCAGGATCTTTGCCTCGATCAGAATCTGCCTGGGTTCAATATCAATGGCTGCCAGCAGTTTCTCAATTTTTTTCAGAAAAGAAGGCAGGTCTTCCACAACTAATATCTTGCGTTCGTTAAGCAAAGTAATCTTACCATAACTCGAAAGATGATTTTTCAGGATGGTTTCTACTTCGGCAGGATTGGTATATTGCACTTTAAAAGAACGTATCTCGGTGAGCCCGGAATCACCATAGCGGCCGACATCCTCATGTTCGACTATGAAATAAGTACCGCGGTGTTTCTCGACCTCATAACCTGCTGCCCGGCTAATGGCATGAATGACATCAAGCAGTTCCATATTGTAAAGATTAACAGAAACCTTACCCTGCACTCCCTCTGTCAGGACGATATTCACCTGCTGCTGTTGTGACAGCATATGCATCACCTCCGCAATTTCAATGTCCTGCAGGGTGAGCGTTATTTTTTGTTTTGCGGCATGCACAGACGAGCATAAGAGCAGTAACAGCAGCGCCAGTGCCGGTATAAAAGCCGCCGTTTTTCTATTATTACAATAAGGTCTGAACATTATTTTCATTCCAGTTTATTTTCTTCGAGTAGATTGTCTTTTAAGCAATGGTCTTCTGCCTGATTGACCGGTTGCGCCAATGTTTTTGCGCTGTTTAGTCTCTGCCTGATCGGTTTTAGCTTGATCATCCTCAAGTACTATGATGTATTTCTTACCCTGCTTCTCAAACACTGCCCCTCTGTTTTCTACGGACAGCAAATGGTAGCCATTAATCTCTTCGCCCGGACTGAGCAGCTCATCATCAGCTATCACCATAGGCAGAGAATCTGAGAGCAGTATAGCACTCAGTCTGGGCAAAACATCTGGAGTATGATGTGCTTTGTTTGTTACCACCTTTGGCGGCGGCGCAGCCAGAGTCTGCGGCTTATTAAAAGGGTTGTGCTGCAGAGTAATGGTGTTTTCCGCAGCGGCTGCCGTGCCGACAGCAGTGAACGCCAGGCTCGTGAACAAAAGTCTAAAAGCAGTGCCGGGAGCCTGTCCGAGAATAGACATTATTCTTTCACCACGCGATATGAAACCATGGTCAGAGTGATTTTCAGCCTGGGATCGGACAATACCGAATCCATAGGTTGAATAGCATATTTTTTAATCACAATGAAGCCGAGATCCCGGCTGATATTCTGCAGCCACCAGAAGAAATCAAAGTAACTGGCATTGAGTTCGACATCAAACAGGCTTTCCTGAAATATCTGCACTTTTTTTCCGGCTCCCGGAGTTACGCTGATCAGTTCGACATTGGTCTCCCAGGAGATCTTTTGCAGACGTCCGATAATGTATGATTCCATTTGTTTAACGGGCAAACCGGCCATATCCCCAAGCAGCTGATGTTCCAGTAACTGGACATCGGCCCCGGTGTTTAACAATTGCTGCTGCAGGCCATCATTGCTGCTCACCGCATGCTGTAGAATTTCATAGCTGCTGGTGGTTTTATTAAACAGTTTGATCTGCGGCCACAGAAGATACATCACCTGAGCAGTGATGAGCAGCAGTACCACCACTATCAGCAGCGGACGCAGAGTTTTCAGATCGGTATTTTCCAGAAAATCTGCCATCAACTGCTTACCCCGGAGGCTGAAACAATCACTTCAAGGCTGAATTTAACCAGTTTGTTCTGATTTCGCATAATCTGCTCTGTACGCAGTACACGGACGTTTTGAATATCAGGTTGTTCAATGAGTCGGCTGACAAAATCTGACAGGGCGGCATGATCCACAGCGCCCCCTTCGATATTCATTTGTGTTTCAATCTTCCAGGTTTCCTGTTTGTTGTTTTTGTTATCCGTTATCACCACAAAATACCCTGTGTGCACCGCCTGCTCAGTTTCCTTCATGGGGGTTCCGGCACGTCGGAAGTCCCATTTGGTAAACCAGACATTGCCGCTGCTGAGCGCTTGATCCATGGTGATAAATATCTGTTCTGCGGTGATGCCGCTGCGCAAACCCGCCAGCAGATTCAGCTGCTGCTGCAGAGCATTTTTGCGGGTGTTGAGATTTTCCAGATTATGACGCTGTTGGGTCGAAATTGCTTTTTGTGATTGCAATTGCTGCAGCTGCTGGTCAAGTTTCGTGGTTTCAGCTCGCAGCCAGAAAAAAACGGCCATAAGTAATGTTGTTAAAACAAGCAGGCTAATACCTGACTGCCTGAGCAATTGCCTGAGCAGTAGTTGCTTGTTAAAAGCTGCCGGGATCAGGTTAATGTCAGCCATTATCCACCATTCCGCGTAGTGCCAGCCCTGTGGCTATTGCCAGTTCCGGCACCTTATCCAGCCAGCGATTTCCCGGTTCGGACGGGTCATGAAAAATTTTCTCAAAGCTGTCTTTAATACAGGATGACGGCACATTAATCAGTTCACACAGCAGTTCATCTGCACCCGGCCAGCGAGCCATACTACCCAATAAACACACCTGACTGACAGGCAGACCATGGGTTTCAGACGTGGTGAATATCAGCACCCGATTAATTTCTTCCACCAGCTCAAGAAAAGATGGTTTGAGGATCTCCCGAATGGCCTGTGAATACTCCGTATCCATCGCCACTGACGGATTGCTTGTGTCTACTGATGCTGTTTTCATACCATGCTGAAAGATCAGTTGCCGACATGTCTCTGCCGGCAGTTCCAGTATTTGAGAAAGCTGCTCCAGCAAGGCCTGTTCACCAAATTTAACAGGCTGATCAAACAGTAGTCTGCGGCCGGATATTACGGTCAGATAAGTTGTCTCTATGCCGGCATTGATGATTAGAATGGTTTGTGCCGGCTCATTAATATAGAGGCTTGAAACCAGGCGTCTCAGTGCTGCAGGCCCGACATCCAATGCCTCTACAGCAAAATTAGCATTAGTCAGCGTCTGTAAGTATGCCAGCACATCATCATTGCGTGCGATGGTTGCCAGAGCCAGATTTTCCTCATCATGAGTATTGGAACGCACCGGGAAATAATCAATAATATAATCGCTGATATCACCTTCCAGACGGCCGCTGAGCATCTTCAGTATTTCCTGATCGACATTGGCCACATTTGATTTATAAGTCAGGGGGGTGATTTTGAGCTGGTCCGGCGGCAATGCTGCCACCACTTTTCTATTGCTGAAATTCTTCTTTGCCATGCCTCTGGCCAATAGTTCTTTCAGCACTTTGGGGGATTTAAGCAGATCATTACGACTGCCGCTAAAGGGAATGTTGGCCTTAGCCAGCACCAGATATTGATGATCCGACTGCTG
>DAOVUK010000383.1 GCA_030632625.1 Gammaproteobacteria bacterium | reverse complement strand
GACTCAGGCTTTGGCTTTATTCTTATCTTTTGATGTGGCTCTTTTACCAATAGCGAGAAATGTGATGTGGCCAGGAGGGTTTGATGGACGGGTTAGCCTTTCGGGGGTATTTCGAGGCAGGACGCCGAGGATAAGCGGCACAGGGATGTGTTCAAAGCGTCCCCCGCAAGGCTAACCCGTCCATCGAATCATCCGTTTTCGCCTCAAGGCGCCTACTGTTGGCAGCACCATATTTCGAGCGCCACCTCATTTCTTTTAATTACTGCAAAGGTAGTGAAGCGACAAAAGTAAGTAAAAATGTGAAGAACCAACAATAGCGTAGTGCCCTTTCAGTTTGATTTTTTAAGCCGCTTAATAGTAAACGGCGCGGCCTGCCGGTCGACGGCGGATGCTTCTTCATTGCTCACCCAATGTATTAAACGTCCTTGCGGATTGTCTGCCTGAGCCTCATCACAGGCATTTAAACAGATGCCGCATTGGGTACAGGTAAACTTGGCTCGTTTGATGCCTCTGACAGGTAAACGCATAGGACAGGATTTGTCACACGCACTATCACAGGATTGACATAAATGAGCCCGTGATTTATCAAAACCAACCACCATTGCTTTGCTGTTCGCCATCCAGACAAAACTCTGCATGATGCCAAGAGAACAGCCGAATTTACAGAATAAATGCCGGGCAAAGAAAAAATCAATGGTCAGAATTATAGTCATCACCAATAGAAATAATGAAGGACCAAAAGAAAGTTCAAAATGATATAAATTCATGCTGAGTAATCTGGGCGGATAGATATAGCCTAGTAAAACAAATGACCAGATAAAGGCAATAAGAATACAGATACTCAAAACCAGCAGCCAGGGCAGGGCATCTCTGCCTGCAGAGTCAGTTGCTAAAGGTTTTTCCCAAAAGGTCACACGATTAAGGTGTTTTAACATCAGGCGGTTAATGGTTTCCACAACTGAAAAATGCGGACACAGCCAGCCGCAATAGATTCGCCCATACTTCCAGACTATCAGTGCGGAGATCAGCAGCAGTATAAACAGAGGTAATAAAAAATTTAACAGCACATTACGTACAGAATGGCTGGTATCAAGACATTCATACTTTGATGATTCAAGTCCCAGCATCCAGTCGTAACCAAAAATAATAAAATGACCCTCTAATATATCAAAGCGAAATATATCCAGCAGCGGGGCACATAAAAACAGCAGGTAAAAACCTGACTGGCTAATGGTGCGAATTTGTTCTCTTGAAAAAGGCAATGCTGGAGTCATGAATCAAGGCGACCATTATTTAAAAAAAGGAGATGAATAAAGGGGGATTATAAAGTTTTTTATCTCAGAAAAAGGTGATGTGAGTTACCAAATAGTAAATATAAACACTGTTGACCTATGGTGATATTATCACAGAAGTCATGGTTACGATGGCGTATTCTAGCTGCTTATTTATAGCATTCAGGAGTTGTAACATGTACGAATTTAATATTACATTATCGGGTTCTTTCGATAAGGTAAAAGAAACCCTTTTAGCGGTACTTATGCAGGAACAACTGGGTATTGTGAGTGAAATAGATGTGCAGGCGACTTTAAAGAAAAAAATGGATTTAAGTATTCCATCGTATCATATTCTAGGTGCATGCAACCCTAAACTGACTTCGCAAATTATTGAAGATGAACCCAATGCGGGCGCATTATTACCCTGCAATATAGTTGTGCGTGAAGAAGTACCGGGAAAAGTTGTGATCAGTTTTATGGATCCGGATGCTGTACTGGGATTATCTGATTCAAAGCTTGTGAATGATATTGCCGTAATTGCCCGTGAAAAACTGCAGAGAGTGGCTGATAAACTGGCAGAAGTACAGATTGCTGCTTAAGGTTTATTATATGGTATCAGGCCATTTTCAGGGCTTGTAATGCAGCACGCACTTCTTCATAAGCGTATTGTTCATAGCGGCCGAAATGTCCCAGCTTTCTGGCTCTGATTTTTGTCAGCCAGGGGATGGTGATGCCGCATAAGTAACGGCACATGAGTTCTATGGATGCGCTTTTTCCAAAATGTTCCATGACGGCATGATTGAGTTCAGCAGTGACTGCCTGTAATTCATCAGGAGGTATTGTCTGCAATGGTGTTTTTTGCGGCCAGCTCTGATACTCACCCAGACAAACAGAACAGTGACCGCAGTCGCCGCTTAATTGCTGATCAGAAAAATAACAGGCCAGCTGCCGGCTGAGACAGTTCTGTGATTGAAACAGATCCAGCATTTCCCTGAGTCGCTGGATCTGGCTGAGTTCCTTGTGTTTGAATTTTTGATATAACTTATGTGCCAGATCGTTAAGATCAAACTGGCTGTTAAGGACCTGGTAAACATCAGTCATTTGTTTGCTTTCCAGATGTATCCAGCCTTTTTCCTGAAAGTATTCAAGTGCGGTGATGACCCGCTGACGATCCGTCTGATAATTGTTCTGTAATTGTTCAAGATCCAGTGTTGCCCAGATCCTGGACTGCTGACTATTGTTTAGAATTGCCTGCACAAATGCCTGCCTTTCGCCGTTAAATTTGTGCAGTAATTGTTCTTTTGTAATGAGCAGCTTAAATTTATATTCTGCAAAAAAACTGTATTTTGCTTTGATGATCCCTTCGATTTCTAAATAGACTAATAATGTTTTTAATGCCAGCTGGCGAATATTACTCTGGCCTGACAGTGTGTATGCTATGACTTCCCATAGATCGGTTGTCAGGCTGCTGGTGTTTTTTATTTCATCCAGCACAATTTCAATACCAGATAATTCAGGTGTGTCACCATAAACAAAATTTTCCAGGACACTGAGTCCGTTTAAATTACCCAGTAATAAACAATTGGACGGCATTCCGTCCCGTCCGGCACGGCCGATTTCCTGGGCATAGTTTTCGATTGATTTAGGTAAGTCGTAGTGAATGATGTGGCGAATATTATTTTTATCAATCCCCATGCCGAATGCGATGGTGGCGATAATACATTGATCCTGTGAACTCATAAAACGTTCCTGAATTTGTTCACGAACATCACCTTTAAGTCCGGCATGATAGGCTTCTGCCTGAATTTGGTTCTGATTAAGCCAGCGGCTTATATCTTCAGCAGTTTTTTGTAAAGTGACATAAACAATAGTGGCTTCTCCCCGATTAGAACTGAGGTAGTGACCAAGAAAATTGAGCTTGTCATTCTCCATACAGGGATGGACAGAGAGATTTAAATTTTTACGATAAAAACCTGTGCTGATGATGTTGGCCTGATCAATTTGAAATTCCCGCGACATATCCTCAATAACATGGGTGGTGGCTGTTGCTGTCAGCAGCAGAACTTGCGGGATATTAAATTCTTTCTGATAAACAGGCAGCTTGATATAATCCGGACGAAAATTATGTCCCCATTCCGAGATGCAATGGGCCTCATCAATGACCATTAGTGAGATGGGTATCTGTTTTATAAACTCCCGAAAGCGTTCATTTTTAAGACGTTCAACGGAGATCATTAAGATTTTAATCTGTCCGTTTCTGACGCCCTGCATGACGGCACTGCTTTCATCTCTGCTTTGCGAGGAGTCGATACTGGCCGCAGAGATATTGTGACTTTTCAAAAAATCAATTTGATCTTTCATTAAAGCCAGCAGTGGTGAAATGACCAGCGTGAGATGAGGCAGGATTAGTGCAGGTAATTGATAGCATAATGATTTGCCCGAACCTGTGGGGAAGATTGCAGCGGCTGACTGACCATTAATAATTGTCTGGATTACTTCTTTTTGTCCGGGACGAAGTGAGTTAAAACCAAAAAACTGCTGCAGATGCTGTTCAATATTAGTCATAAAAGTCTCATTTAATAGCGATGCATTTTAGATTGTCATAG
>DAOVUK010000467.1 GCA_030632625.1 Gammaproteobacteria bacterium | reverse complement strand
GTTCGAGCCCGGTTCATTGCCGGTGATAAACAGTTAATCGCTGATTATGACGCTGTTCGCCGGGAAGTTTTGGGACAGCCCAGGGAAACTGACCTTCTAAAAAAAGAAGTGTGTGCTATGCGTGCAAAAATGCGTCTGGCACTGGTCAAAAAAAGAAAAGGTTATTTTGATATAAAACAGGGTCTTGGCGGTGTTGCAGATATAGAGTTCATGGTGCAGTTTATGGTATTGAATTATGCCTGTGAATACCCGGAATTATTGACCTGGACAGACAATAAGCGAATTTTACAAATGCTGTCAGAAACGGCTCTATTGCCTGAGTCGACCGTTGATGATTTGAGTGAATGTTACCGTCTGTTTAGAGATCGTCTGCATCAATTAAGCCTTCAGGAAGTATCAGGTCTCGTTCCTGATGGGGAATTTGAAAAACAACGAAAAAAAATTCAGTGTCATTGGCGTGAGATAATGGAGTGATAGACAGTCATAGTGTAGAATAGGTCGCTGCGTTTTATCGCATTAAAAATTGTAACAACTCAGCGTATTCATCTTTTACCCCATAACTGCGTTGTTTTTGTTCTCAAAATGGTCACGTATTAGTATACGCTCACATTTTTCGATCAAAAACGCCTTGTTCTGAGGCAAAATCTAAACACGCTGAGTAGTTACAAAATTTTGTTATTTTTTATCCCCTATTTAATAGAAAGTATTGAGGAGTCTGGTTATGTCGATGGATGACAGAGATGGCGTCATCTGGTTTGATGGTGAAATGGTTCCCTGGCGTGATGCCAAAATACATGTTTTAACGCACACATTACATTATGGCATGGGTGTATTTGAAGGTGAACGAGCTTATCATACTGAAAATGGCGCAGCTATTTTCCGTTTGCAGGAACATACCGATCGCCTGTTTCGTTCTGCGCATATTTTGAATATGCCGATGCCTTTTGATAAAGAAACCATTAACGAAGCAACTAAAGCAGCTGTTGCGCAGAATAATCTTGATTCAGCCTATATTCGTCCAATGGCTTTTTATGGCAGTGAAGGTATGGGCTTGCGCGCGGATAACCTGAAAGTTCATATTATGATTGCTGCCTGGGAATGGGGTGCTTATCTGGGCGCAGAGAGTCTGGAAAAAGGCATTCGTATCAAGACGTCTTCTTTTACCCGTCATCATGTCAATATCACCATGTGTAAAGCGAAGGCCAATGGCAATTACATGAATTCCATGCTGGCTTTGCAGGAAGCGTTGACCGATGGCTATGATGAAGCATTATTATTGGATGTCGATGGCTTTGTGGCTGAAGGCAGTGGCGAAAACATCTTTATTATACGCAATGATACGATCTATACACCAGAACTGACTTCTGCACTGGAAGGCATTACCCGAGATACTATTTTCACCCTGGCCGCTGAGTTGGGCTATGAGGTGAAAGAAAAACGCATCACCCGTGATGAAGTTTATTGTGCGGATGAAGCCTTCTTTACCGGTTCTGCAGCGGAAGTCACCCCGATCCGTGAACTGGATAATCGCCAGATTGGCAATGGCGGACGCGGACCCATTACTGAAAAATTACAAACCATGTATTTTGACCAGGTTCATGGGCGCCGTGATTTGTATCCCCAGTGGCAGACTCTGGTTAAGTGAACAAGGTTAAATAAAGCAGGTTAAATAGGGTGTAGTTCCTTTGAAACGACGAGTTTAAAATTTCCATATCAGGCGAATAAATTCGCCCCTACATGACTGTATTACATAGTGTAGGGGCGAATTTATTCGCCAAAAATAGTTATTATTGAACGTCGAAATAAAAGAACTACACCCGGTTAAATAAAACGGGTTAAATGAAGAACAGGAAACTTTATGGCACAAGTAAATGATGCAGAATTATTAACACCCAATGCCAGTAATCGTTATGAGCTGAAGGCGTCTGATCTGCCGGCACATTGTCCCCTGCCGGGCACCAGTCTGTGGGATTCTCACCCTAAAGTGTATCTGCCTGTTAAGGAAAACGGGGGTATGGCAAAGTGTCCATACTGCGGCGCTGAATACTTCCTAAAAGAGTGAAGTCCAGTACGGCGTTTACTCAACCTGAGCAGCGGACGCACAAGATCTTAATTATCGGCCCCTCATGGGTGGGTGATATGGTGATGGCGCAAAGTTTGTTCATGGTGCTTAAACAGCAAAATCCTGAGCTGCAAATTGATGTCATGGCACCGTCCTGGAGCAATGCGCTGCTGGAGCGCATGCCGGAAGTCACCGATGTTATTGACATGCCGCTTGGACACGGCCAGTTACAGCTTAAACTACGCTATCAACTGGGTAAATCCTTGCGTCAGAAGCACTACAGTCAGGCCATTTTATTACCCAATTCCCTAAAATCAGCTTTAGTGCCATTCTGGGCATCAATACCCAGAAGAACTGGTTATGTGGGGGAAATGCGCTATGGTTTACTCAATGATATTCGAAAATTGGATAAGTCAACACTCACCATGACAGTGCAGCGCTTTGTTGCTCTGGCCAGTAATTCTGTTGATAAAGTGCCGATTGATATTGAGAGTATTCCAGTCCCTTCCTTACACGTTCAGCAGAAAAATGTTCAGTCAGTATTGACCGGGTTTAATCTCTCAAATGATAAACCAGTCCTGGCGCTTTGCCCGGGTGCAGAATATGGTCCTGCCAAACAATGGCCAGCTCGGCATTATGCTGCTCTGGCAAAGGAAAAAATGGCACAGGGCTGGCAAGTGTGGATCTTTGGTTCACAAAAAGATCATGCCATAGCCGAACAGATTAATGGTCTTGTTGAGCAGCAGGGCATTAATTTATGCGGCAGGACCCAACTGGCACAAGCCATTGATTTAATGTCGCTCAGCAAAGCAGTGGTCAGCAACGAT
>DAOVUK010000079.1 GCA_030632625.1 Gammaproteobacteria bacterium | reverse complement strand
CTAGTGATTAAAAGCCAGATTTTGCAGAGACAAACAAAAATCATAACAGTAGTTAACTAATTTTCGGTTAATTATGACTCAATTTTAGTTATTGCTCAAGAATGAAGTTTTCAGTTTATAATTCCTTTCTGGATAACACACTCGCACTATTCAGCAGATCTGATGGCAAAACCCGTATTGAAATACGATTACAAGATGACACGCTCTGGTTGACCCAACGTCAGATAGCAGAATTGTATGAAAAAGGACCTACAATAAATGAGCATTTGAAGAATATCTATGATGAAGGTGAATTAGATCCAGATTCAACTATTAGGAAATTCCGAATAGTTGCCCTGAAAGATAGGCGAGAATAGGAGTTAGAGGAAATAATGACATTGGAACGAAGCCTTGAATACCTGCATTCACTGCAAAAAGAATTGATTAGTATGCCTAATGAAGCTGAATGGGTGGAATTTAAGCATAATAATGATGAGCCTTATTTGATGGGTGAATATATTTCAGCGTTAGCCAATTCTGCAGCTTTATTGGGTAAACAGTCTGCTTATGTGGTGTGGGGAATTGATAATGACAGTCATGAGATTGTCGGTACAAACTTTAAACCCTCTACGGCTCGTTATAAACAGCAAGAACTGGAAAGTTGGCTATTACAAAAGACTAAACCAAAAATTCATTTTCGTTTTTTTGAGTTTGACGCATCCAATGACTTGCCCGTTGTTATTCAGTGTTGAACAAGTGCTTAAGTTACTGGATTATCCAGCTTATTTTGACTTACTTGATCTACCGCTACCTGAGGGAAGAGAGGGGATTTTACAGGCACTGGAAGCGGACTGTCTGATTGAAAAAAATGATGGTAGACAATGGAGTATTTCTAATCTGGGTGCAATCCTCTTTGCTAAACGACTGAAGGATTTTCGTCATTTAGCTCGAAAACCCGTGCGCTTGATCCTTTATAAAGGGAATAGTCGTATGGAAACCATTCGTGAATTGGAGGGTAGTAAAGGTTATGCGGTTGGATATGAGGGCTTAATTGATTACCTGAAAACATTATTACCATCCAATGAAGAAATCGGTAAAGCTTTTCGTCGTGAAGTAACAATGTATCCCGAAGTCGCCATTCGTGAATTGGTTGCCAATGCTATTATTCATCAGGATTTTAATATTAGCGGTACAGGTCCCATGATTGAAGTCTTTTCAGAACGTATTGAAATAACCAATCCTGGTATACCATTAGTTGCAACGGACAGGTTTCTTGATTCTCCACCACGTAGTCGAAATGAGGCGATGGCATCATTGATGCGTCGAATTAATATTTGTGAAGAACGTGGCAGTGGTATAGATAAAGTTGTGGCTCAAACTGAAATGTATCAATTACCTGCACCTTTATTTGAACAGTTTAGTGAACATACTCGAAGTGTACTCTTTGCATACAGAGAGTTTAAAAAAATGGATAAGGAAGAGCGAATTCGTGCATGTTATTTGCATTGTGTTTTGAAATACTTAAATCGAGAGCCAATGAACAATAGTAGCCTGCGTGAGCGTTTTGGTATTGAAGAACATAATAAAGCACAGGCATCTGGTATTATTCGTGATGCTATCAAAGCAGGCTGTATTCACCTTTATGATCCAGAAGCAGGTCCAAGAAATCGCCGATATATTCCCTTTTGGGTGTAATTATTGTTGATGGTTTGTTGATTTGATGTGTTTTTTTACTATAGTTTTTATGTAAGTTATTGTTTGTTAAGTATTTAGTTTTGTTGATGGTTTGTTGATTGTGAGAAAAATAATAACCCTATGACGTATACTGAAGTTGGACTAAACGGCTATCGCCGTAGGGAGTCAAGACTGACCTTCTGAGTTCCCCAAAACAGACAAATCTGTTATTCAAACTATGCTTAATATTTTTAATAGTCAAGCACGGTTGCCGGAACTATACTTTCTGCTGACCCATTAACAGACAAATAAGTTTATGAGCAATTAATATATCATCTTGTTTATACGCTGGAGAGGAACATGTGGTCTGTAGAAAGTAAATAAATAGAAAAAGACATTATATTTCCTCCCTACAATTAATTCATGCCAGTGCACTGCACAACTGATAATTCAGTTCTGCTTATAACGATGCAAATGCCGCATCAAAGTCTTTAGCTGCCGCATCAGTAAATTCAAAGTTCTTACGAATATACTCTAATGTGCTTTTTTCTGTATCAGTGACGCCCTGGCCGTCATTCGCAGATTTGAACAGGTCAACAACTTCGTCTTTTGACAATTTACCTTCACCTTTACCCGTTGTATGTGCTGTAGCTAGATCCAGCAATTCTTTTTCGTACTTCACGCCATCTATCGTTTGATAGGCCATAATATTTTTCCTTGTTTGTGATTGATTTCCTAAGTACAGACTGAATCTAGTCGATCCATGTACTAAAGTTCATAGAAATTGTAACAGCAATTCTTAACGGTTAAAACAATAGAATTATGCAAAATAAATGAGAGAAAGGATTTGGGTTAAATAATGAGATTATTTCCTGATGTTGAATTAAACAAACTGTCCTAGCTTTTTAGCCAATAATATCCTTCATCCATAGTTTTAAATAATTTAGTCGGGATATCTTTAAATAGAGTATCTTTGGAGCTGTTAAATGACTCTCTGGTAACGGGATTGTCTGCAATGCAGGCAAGTTTACGAAAGATATGTTTTGAATTGACCATCATATAATTTGCAGCATCGGCAGAATAAATATTTTCTTTATCCCGGGTACACAGAATATTAACAGGCGTTTTATATTCTCTAATAATAGCATGATATATTTCGTTCATATCAGCTTCTGATAATTCACCATCAAAATAGATATTTATATGGATAATGTTATCTTTTATGTTGCCATAGATTTTTATTGATGCTTTTCCTGTATCAATCATGAATATACCCTCTAAGTAAATCTCTTGTGTTCGATGGACAGCTATTAGGAATAGTTATTTAGAACTTAAGCAAATGCTGATTATGAGTATAGGATCAAAAAGAGAGCATGCCAATGAAAAAGGTGAATATATTTAGGATTTATGTGATTGCGGTTACTAAATCATGGCGTAAACCCGTGGTACTTGAGAAATATCAAAAAATTATATATAACTTATTATGACTTTATACAATACAGGCATAAGCTATAGCTTAAAATAAAATAGTAAAAGATTATAAAAAATGGCTCATATTACAAATTGGGAAGAGCAAGGTGTAAGCTGGCAACTTAGCGGGGTTGTGACTTCTCAGGAAATATTTGATTTTACAAATGAATTTTATGAAAACCCGAAATCAGATGCTGTCAGTTATCAAATTGTTGATTGTTTGAATGTTGAACGCTTTGAATTGGGTAGTGAAACAATGTTAGAGATAGCTGCTCTTGATTATGCTGCCAGTCTTTCAATATGCAGAATCAAAGTTGCTTTAGTGGGCAAAGATCCTCTGGTAAAAAAAATCAACCAGGAATATCTGGAATATTCAGCTGGCTTTAACTCTAACTGGATAATAAAAAATTTTGAAAATATGAATGATGCCAGAATTTGGGTGTCCACTTAATAATTGGAGTGAAAAATGTCTAAAAGCATAAAAGATACACAAACTGAACAAAATCTGCTTATCGCTTTTGCTGGTGAATCTCAGGCAAGAAACCGATACACCTATTTTGCCGGTGCAGCAAAAAAAGAAGGTCTGGTACAAATAGCTGCGATATTTGAAGAAACGGCTAATCAGGAAAAAGAGCACGCTAAACGGTTTTTTAAGTTTCTTGAAGGTGGGGATGTTCAAATTACACAAATATTTCCCGCTGGAAAAATTAGTTCGACACTTGATAACCTCAGAGATGCAGCTGCAGGTGAAGAACATGAATGGACTGAAATGTATCCGGGTTTTGCAAAAACTGCCCGTGAAGAGGGATTTATTGCAGTTGCTGAAGCCTTTGATGCAATCTCAATTGCCGAAAAGCAACATGGTAAGCGTTATCAGGATCTAGCTGATAACCTGGAAGCAGGGAAAGTGTTTAAAAGAGATGGCAAAGTCGTTTGGCGTTGTAGAAATTGCGGCTATTTGCATGAAGCAGAAGATGCACCGGAAATGTGTCCTGCCTGTTTACATCCCCAGGCACACTTTGAGTTACTAGGAGAAAACTGGTAAGCTGTTTACCGTACTGATTATCCTAGGTTAAAGGCAAGAAAATGAATAATAATTTAAAAGATAAAATGATACTGGAAGTACTGCTGGAGCGTTTCGAAAAAATACGCCTGCCGCGACTGCTGAATATTAAGGCTAAAGTAGAGCAGGGCAATAGACTGGATAATTTTGATATGGAGTTTCTTGAAGAAGTATTTGTTGATACCAGGGAAAATAAACACTATCTGGATAATGCAGATGATGAACTAAAAGGGATATTTATGAAAGTACTGGATCTTTATAAGGATATTACTGAAAAAGCAATGGAGAATGAACAAAACAGCTAAAAAGGGGCAGCTGTTGAGGTATCAGTCTGATCGAATCAGTTGACTGCAGGTTTCAGCTTAAATTCTTTGGCAAAATCTGCTGCTGTGAGCGGCTTGTAATAATAGTATCCCTGGATAATATCACAACCGGCTTTCTTTATAAAATCCAGTTGATGTTTATATTCAACACCTTCGGCAACGGTTTCTAAATTAAATTGATGGGCAAGTTCGATAATCGCTTTAGTGATGGCTTTATTATTATGATCATCCGGAATGCCGTCAATAAAGCTTTTATCAATTTTCAGAGTATCAACGGGCAATTGTTTTAAATAACTCATAGAAGAATAACCGGTGCCGAAATCGTCAATACTGATCTTCAGTCCCAGAGATTTTAGAAAAGTGAGTTTATCAATACTCTCCTGAGTGTTTGTCATTAACGCAGACTCAGTCAGCTCCAGTTCCAGAAATTCGGGATTAAAATCTATTTCGGAAAGTATTGACACAATCTGTTGTACAAATCCCTTATGTCTAAAATGCAGGGCAGAAATGTTGATGGCGACACGAAATGACTTCCCGGCTTGTTCATTCCAACGTTTAACCTGAGTCAGAGCTGTTCGTAAAACAAAATTCTCCAGCTCCAGAATTTGGTTTGATTCTTCGGCAATAGGAATAAATTTATAAACAGGGACCGGACCAAAACGATGACTATTCCAGCGTAACAGAACTTCCATGCTGGAAACCTGCCCATTCCGGGTGCCGACTTGCGGTTGATAGACAAGATAGAGTTCATTGTTTTTAATCGCTGTCTTAAGCGCCGTGGCTAAAATAAATTTTCTGGCCTTTTTATTATAAAGTTCACTATCATAAAAATGAAAAGAATTTTTTCCATTTTCCTTGGCATGATACATGGCCAGATCAGAATATTTTACCAGGGTGTTGCTGGTCTCACCATCTTGCGGATAAAGGGCAATGCCTAAGCTGCAGCTGATAAAGGTTTGAGAGTCGGAAAAAATGTATGGCTGGGATATGCTGGTGATAATATTATTAGCTATTTTAGCAATCTGATTTTCACTCAGATCACCCTTTAAAATGACAATGAATTCATCACCACTGATTCGGGCAATAAAATCATCAACCCGGGTGCACTCACGTAAACGTGAGCTAACTTTAATCAGCAAGGAATCGCCAAAATCATGTCCAAGAGTGTCATTAATATTCTTAAATTCATCCAGATCAATAAAAAATAAGGCAAAGGGCTCTTGAGTAATCTTGTTTCTGGACAGGGTACGTTCAAGATAATCGTAAAAATGATGACGATTGGGTAATTGTGTCAGGGTGTCATAAAAGGCCAGATTTTTCAGTTCAGAGGTTTTCTCTTTGATTTTAGACTCAAGGTTATCATTAAGGATCTGTAATTCCAGTGTTTTGTTGCGAGATTCCTGTTCTGCCAGCATGCGTTCATCGATTTCTTTGCTTAATTGCTGTCTTAACAGAGTATTTTCAATTTCTTCAGTAAAGGTAGAAGCCAGGCTTTTATTGAAGCGCATAGCAGCACTGCTGGAAAAAAGAAAAATTATGATATAAGCATAGAAATGAAAAGATTGGAATTCACCCGTATGGCTCAGGAAAAAAATAACGAGGACGATAGATAAGGAGGCAAGATAAAAGAAAAATGCCCTTTTGATGACACCCAGTGAGGCAATAGAAGCGACGATCATGATACCTAATAATAAAAGAACGTAGGTATAATTATCCTGGCTGTCAGGGATAAGAAAAATGATCAGGCTGATAAGAGTGCCACTGAGGCAGGCACCAAAAATAAATAAATAGATCCATTTCTGAGAGCTGTTTTCAGCTGCGGAACGTTGGTAAAAATAAGCGAGTATCAGTCGTAATGCCAGGATCAACAGATTGATTACGTACCAGTTAATCATTTGTTCTCTGATCGGCTGAAGATTCCAAAACACAGTCAGAATTATAGAAATGGCAAGAAAAAGACTCACTACAGTCAGATTTATAGACTGATACAGGTATTTGGTCTGTTTCTTGAAGAGTAAATTAGGTGTTAATGCCATGATGTATTAAGCTGTTTTAAGCCCTGCGCTAATGTATAAATCTCTAAGCAGCCAGATTCTCCCGGCTAATAAATTTAAGCTGGAGGTTAATCTTTGAGGGTAAATCCAGCTTAGTACGATTACTATTTTTTTCATGCTTATTCAAGTATCGGTGACAGATAAAAGATTATCAAGGTAGTGTGCCACTTAGGCGGCAAATTGTTCTATAATGCTGGATAACAACATGAGTGGATCTGAATGCGTAGAACTATAATATTCTTATTAATGATGTTTTTATGTCACAGTCTGTTTGCCGACGATGCTGCAGATGATGGCTGGGACGATGATTGGGAGAATGGTTTCAATGATCAGCCGGTGATACCTGAGATTGTTTATCCTGACTGGTTTAAAAAAAGTTTTCTGGAAATTCCGGATGATATTCAGGAAGCGGTTGATGCGGGGAAAAAAGGAATTATTGTCTATTTTGGCCAAAAGCACTGTGCGTATTGCCAGGCATTAATTGACAAGGATTTTGGCCAGAAAGATATTGAAACTTATACACGGCAAAATTTTGATGTGATCCCTATTAATATCTGGGGCAGCAATGAAGTCACCACACCTGATGGTCAGGTGATGACCGAGCGGGAGTATGCACTCCGGGAAAATGCAAATTTTACGCCTTCATTGATTTTTTATAATGCTCAGGGACAAAAAGCGCTGATGTTGCGTGGCTTTTATCCGCCTTATAAATTCCGTGCGGCAATGGAATATGTGGAACGTGGCTATTACAAAGAAGAATCCTTCAGAGATTATATGTTCAGAGCCAACCCACCGCCTAAGTTTGAAATTTCTGATATGAATGATGAAGACTTTTTTATGCCGCCGCCTTATGCTCTGGACCGAAGTCGTTTTCAGGCTCAGGAACCGCTATTAGTCTTTTTTGAACAACAGGATTGTCATGCCTGTGATGTGCTTCATTCTGAACCACTGGAGTTTGAAGAAACTAAAAAATTGCTTACCCATTTTGAAATTGTGCAATTAGATATGAATTCTGAAACGCCGGTTATCACCCCGGATGGTCAGCGTATTAGCGCCAAACAATGGGCAGCTCAACTCAACCTGTTCTACGCACCGACATTAATCGCCTTTGATGAAAGAGGTAATGAAATTATTCGCATTGATTCAGTTGCACATGTATATCGCTTGAAAAATGTCCTGGAATTTATTGTCAGAAAAACTTATGTCACATCACCTGGATATATGGACTGGCGTTTTGATCGTATTTTCGGCGGTAAAAAATTACCGCCGCTTGATGGCAATATTAACACCAGTGATAGTATGGCTGAGTCACCTCAGGGAAGTAGTAATTAAGTGTTGACCAGTTTATGAATGATGAATATATCCAAATGCTGGCTCAGGCTGGTATTTCAGAAAGCGTAATTGAAAATTCCTTTAGTCCAGCCACTTTACAACGGGGTATAAAATACTTTGAAAGTGACCGGGTGGAAATTACAGATATTGAATCTGTGACGGGTAAAGATATTAAAATTCATGCGGATGTGTCTGGCAGTCTGAATCATGCCTATACGATTGTTGTGACATTAAAAATGACACAAAATCATACCAGCATTATTGGTGAATGTGATTGTCCGGTTGGTTTCCGCTGCAAACATGCGGTGGCAACTTTGCTTAAATTTGCCCAGACGAACGCTGAAGCAATTAACGCAAGAGGTCAGCTTGACAGTATGGGCAATGCTCGTCAGGCAGAAATAGAAGTAGAGCAGTGGCTCAGCTCATTTAGTCCCGAAAACTCAGCCCCTGGCCGTCACGCTTTCCCGAATTCTATTAGTCAAAGTGCCCGGCCTGTCTATAATAATGTCCTGCTCTATTTGCTCAGAACTGCAGAAGATGAGCAGAGTATGGAAATCGTTACCATTGTGGCAAGACGCCTGAAAAAAGGCGGTTATGGCAAGAGTCGACCCCAGAGTCTGGAGGATATGGTTGATGGTTATACTGCTCATCTCAATTATGAACATAATGAACAGGATGCTGAAATTGCTGGTTTGTTATACAGTATGACCGGAAGAGGTATTTTTTACCGGCAAAATATTTATCTGCTTAAAGGTGATATTGGTGAACTGACTCTGGAAAAACTGCTGAAAACGCAGCGTTGTTTTTGGCAAACTCAGGAGCTTAATCAACCACTGCAATCTGGTGAGCCACGTTTTTTTAAAATGAGCTGGGAACAGATTGATGATAAATACCAGATAGTGGCTGCTGCCTCTCCGGAAGCACAGGAATTATTCCGTCTTAATTCTTTTTATTATATTGATACTTTATCCGGTCAAGCGGGCCTTGCACGGCATAGTGATTTAAATTCACAGCAGGTCTATCAACTACTGAGTGCACCTCCCGTCCCTGAGTCTATGGCTGCTCAGGTTAGTGAGCAGCTGTTACAGGCATGGCCGGAAAATGAAATTCCTATGCCGGTCAATTTGAGTGATGAAATAATTATCATTAAAGAATCACCTGTTGCTGATGTTTTAATGTACTCTGTTGAATTAGAAAATGATGCTAAAACGCTCAAAAATAAAGAGCGGCGGCGGGTACATTTGCTGAGCCTGCGCTTTAACTACGGCGGACATGTGATACAACCGGAAAAATCCGGCCGCATTTACCATTTTTTAAAGGATGGACAGCAATATCAGATCGACCGTGATTCGGAATTTGAACAAAATTGTATTTCAACCTTGCAAAAAAGCCATTTTGTTTCTGCTCAAAGTTTAGCACATAGTCCGGGTTTGCAGCAGCTCAATAAATTAGAGCAGACTATTATATCAGAATCAGCCACGGCTGCCTTATGGCACTGGCATGACTTTCAATTTGACACGATTCCGCAGTTGCAGGCAGCAGGCTGGCAGTTTGAAGTTTCTGACAGTTTCAATATGCAAATTGAAGAAGCCGATGAATGGTATGGTGAGCTGCAAGAAAAGGATGATAAAGAATGGTTTGAAATCAGTCTGGGCATAGAATTGAATGGTCAGACGATTAATCTCTTGCCCTCACTGGTTG
>DAOVUK010000010.1 GCA_030632625.1 Gammaproteobacteria bacterium | reverse complement strand
GAACACTGTATGTGCGAAAACCAAGCTCATGCCTCCCTGGGCAATGTACTATGAAACAGAAACCTGAAAACTCGTGAGAGTTTTTCACCTGCCTTTAACATGCAGGAATCCTCTTGCTTTAGCTGGAGGAGGAAGTCAAAACGTACATGCAATCATTGATGCATCTGGTACCTGGAATGATGCCGCCCAGGCAACATCAATTCAACGTATGGCAGCAGCGGGTATCACCATGAATTCAACTGTTGGTATTACAGCAGAGTTGCAACGTGACTGGAAAAATCCAACAGGAGCTGAGCTGGCAGGATTGTATTCGGATCTGGCCATTCCTTTTTATGGGACTCTTATTGCCTTACGTAGTTAAATCTGGAAAAACCAGGCCATGTTGGTTTATACCGCTTGACAGAGTGAAATCAAAAAGGGGGGGACGATTTCAACCCCTCATAATAGTTATTTACCGTATCGCACCTGTGGAATTACAAATGTTTTTTGACCTGGAAAAAAACAGTTGTCATTTGCCTTAATTTAATCAGCATTAGTCAATTGAAGGAGGCATTATAAAATATGTTTTTTCAGACAGATAACACGGCTAAAGTATGTGTTGATACCAGTATTAACCACCACTGCAGGCATTTCTCCCGGATTAAAAATTATTCGGGGACATTAGGCGGATCAAAATCTTCATTTTGTTCCGTTTGACTGTTTTCTAATTGCTCTTTCCAGGCATGCATTTGTACAGTCAATTGCTTTTCCTGAATAAGAAACTCATCAGCTATAAGACGAATTTCTGCATTAATTCCTTTATCAATCTGTTGTATAAAAAATTCTTGTAAACGTTTTTCATTAAATATTGCCAGCTCTAGTGCCTGTAAAGGCGTCATCAAATAGTGTGCATTTTCAATACAGAGACAATCTGGTTGATCGTCACAATGCCATTGTGATTCCCATGGCGGTATTTCTGGAAGCTGCATTCCTTGTGCCTGGTGTTCAATGTTTTTTATCGAATGTTTAATTAATTCAATGGTACGAGAAAAAATGTCAGCTGCTGCACTATTATTATGTTGTTCGAGTGAATCGATTAAATCCTGTAACCGGTCTTCTGATTCACATTTCATCGCATACACCTGAGCGAGTAAATGCTCAGGTGATTTAATGATCAGTTTTTCATTATTCATAATTCAAACTCACTTGTTATTTTCTCAATACTTGTCTTACTATCATCTTGTTTTGTATTTGTATTTTTCTTTGCTAAAGACCAGATCGGAATGTCACGTTGAAAAACAATTCCCATGCCCATGCCATCATCGTTATGAATAGCTTGTGCTGCCAGAGCAGGATCATCTGTGGGTTCGATAAAAGCATTATGTACCTGTTTTTTCCATTCCATCTGCTCAGGTCGAAATGTTTTACAGGGGCTCAATACCTGTACAAAGGAAAATCCCGGATGCTGTAATGCTTCAACTAAAATTTTACTCATGGCTGAGGGGTCGCCCGAAAATCCACGGGCGATAAAACTGGCCCCGGATGCCAGTGCAATTGCCAGTGGCTCAAAGGGTCTGATGCCTGAGCCATGAGGCGTTAATTTATTGACCCAGTCCGGATCGGTTGTGGGTGAAGCCTGACCTTTTGTCATCCCATATACCTGGTTATCCATAACGATATAAAGCATATCCATATTGCGCCGACAGGTATGGATAAAATGATTTCCACCAATGGAAAAGCCATCGCCATCGCCACCAGCAACGATTACATGCAAATCGGGTCGAGCAGCTTTTAAACCGGAAGCAAGCGCCAGACCACGGCCATGAATACCATGGAAGCCATAACTATCAACATAAGCAGGAATGCGGGATGAACAACCAATGCCGGAAACAAAACCAATTTGGTGTTTAGGTATTTTTAAATAGGCTAAGGCTTTGGTTAATGCACTTAAAATAGCAAAATGACCACAACCGGGACACCAGACAGGCTTAATATCTGATTTATAATCTTTGGGTTTTAATTCTATGCTCATAAAATCACCTCAATATAGTTTGCTATTTCATCCGGGCGGAATGGCAGAGGACCTGAACGGGCAAAAGAATAAGCATCTATAGGTAAGCTGTTTTGAGAATGTAAATAATGAAACAACTGCTTGCCCTGATTTTGCTCAATAACAATTACTTTTTTTGCGTCTTTAAGCGCAGCTGACAATAAATCAACCTGCAATGGCATTAATAATCGAATAGCGATGGTTTTAATTGAATACGATTGTTTTTTTAATTGCTGAGCAGCTTCTTTAACCATAGCACTGGATGAACCCCAGGTGATCAAAATGATATCCCCTTTGCCTGAAATATCAGACCATTGCTCACCATAATCAAATTTCAGCAGTTTATTATTTCTTTTTTCTAACTGAGTCAGATGATCAATACTCATGGAGGAGGGGGTGCCTTTAGGATTGTGTTCTAAACCATCGGCAGTATACATACATCCTGGAGTGCCGGGAATACTCATGGGTGAAACGCCGCTGTCCAGTATTTTATAGCGTTGATAATTCTCTTGAGCATTATCGGCAGTGATACGCCGACATTTAATATCCTCAATGGTGGGGTTATTTATAATGGCACGTGATTGCCCGATAAATTGATCAGATAAAACAATGGCTGCTGTTTGTAATTGTTCGGCAAGACAAGTTGCCCAATAAGTTGTAAAAACAGCATCTGAAATATTAAGAGGTGCAACTACCAGATGAGGGGCATCGCCATGACAGCCATATAAAGCAATATTTAAATCCGATTGTTCTGACTTGGTTGGTATACCTGTTGATGGCCCGCCGCGTGATACGTTAACCACAACAACAGGAGTCTCACTGGAAATTGCCAGGCCGATACCTTCAAGCATCAGACTAAGTCCTGGTCCTGAAGTGGCTGTCAAAGAGGGTATACCCCCAAATGAAGAACCGATGATCATGTTAATTGAAGCTAATTCATCTTCAGCCTGTAATAAACCGCCACCTAATTTTTCCAGCCTGGGCGACATCCATTCGAGAATTTCAGTGGCCGGTGTAATAGGATAAGCGCCAACAAAACGAACGCCTGCATATAATGCACCTAAGCCGCAGGCTTCATTGCCGGTAATACTCCAGCGTGTTGTCTTTGTTGAAAGATTGCCAGTAGGGATTTTAACGGGCCATAAGTTGCTTTTTTTATGTTCATTCATGCCGTGTATAACACAGGCAATTGATGTCTCGACAATTTTTATTCCCTTGCGGCCCAGTATTTTATTAACTGCACGATCAATGCTTTGGTCGGATAAGGAAAAAGTATTTGCCAACAACCCCAGAGCAATCATATTAACACGACCGCCCTGAATAGACTTTGCCATTTTTTTTAAGTCAAAGCCGACAACCTGTGCATTTGACTGGGATAAAACCTCAGGAATTTCTCCAGCACTGAGATCAAAAATAACCAGACTATTTTTATCCAGAGGAATTTCATCGATGAAACGTTCAATATTAAACCAGTCCAGAGCCAATAGGTAATCAAACTGATTGTTGGCAGCCAGCACCTCACCGGTGTCAAAACGCATCATAACAGCAGATTCACCACCCCGAATCTGCGGACCTGAAGAGCGCAGCATAAAACCATAGAAACCATGTTGTGCCATTGCTTCAAGTAAAATTAAGCCTGTCGTCACTGCACCACTACCACCTGCGCCAGTGACAGCAACAGAAAAAGAAGATGATGACATAAAATAAAATCCTGAGATGTGTCATTAAAAAATGGATTGATTGCAGAGCTTGTATATTAAGTTTAGCTGATAATAAAGAAAAAATATTGAGACAGATAATATTTTTTAAGACTCCATTTATTTAGAAAAATTCACTATAAAATATTTTATTTTTGATCTTAATCAAATGATTGTTAATAATTACGGACACACTTACTTTTTTAATAAGGACTATAACTTTCTTACTTTAAGTATTATTATAAAAATAAGATCATAGGGTTCGGGAGGCAGGGTACGTGATTTTGGCAATATGCTTGTTTCGGCATCGTATGTATTGAATCAATTATTGAGATTTTAATTATGGCAGAAAAAAAAATGGAAACTTTTGATCCGATTGAGATGAGTGAACAACAGTTTGAAAAGGCTATTTCTTGTATCAAAAAACTTAAAAAAGGCCTCATTGAATTTTTAAAAAAACCCAAACGTGTCACTATTGTTAATTTCCCAATAGAAATGGATGATGGCAGCGTACAGTCTTTTAAGGGATATCGTGTTATTCATAATCGGGTATTTGGCCCTGGTAAAGGTGGTATTCGATATCATCCGGATTTAACTATGGAAGAAGTCATATCAATGGCAAAATTGATGACGTGGAAATGTGCTTTACTGAATATTCCTTTTGGCGGTGCCAAGGGGGGCGTTATCTGTGATACTAAAGTCTTGACTGATGGTGAACTCCGTCGTATCACCCGGCGTTTTACCTCTGAGCTGGGGGACAATATTGGACCCAATATTGATATACCTGCGCCCGATATGTATACCAGTGAGCAAACCATGGCATGGATATTTGATACCTATGATATGCTTCATCCCGGCAAAAATAATCGCCCGGTAGTGACCGGAAAACCAATTGAAATGGGCGGCTCTTATGGGCGCAATGAAGCAACAGGAAACGGTGTTTTTTTTGTCACAGAACGTTTTCTTGCAAAAGCATTAATTCCAGAGCTGCAGACTGTTTCTGGAGCCAGAGTTGTTATTCAGGGATTTGGCAATGTTGGCGCAGTGACTGCACAGGCATTTTTTCGTAAAGGAGCAACAATTACTGCTGTCAGTGATAGTCAGGGAGGGGTCTATTGTGAGGATGGCTTGAATCCAGATGAATTACTCGCTTTTAAAGAGGTGCATGGCACCGTGGTAGGTATGCCAAATACCATGACCATGAGCAATGAAGAAATCCTGCAGCTTGAATGTGACCTATTAATACCCGCAGCACTGAGTAATCAAATTCATGGTGAAAATGCCTCAAAGATCAATGCTAAAGTCATTGTAGAAGCAGCTAACAGCCCAATTACTCCTATGGCGGATGAGATTTTAAGTGAACGAGGAATTTATGTCTTGCCGGATATTGTGGTTAATGCCGGCGGTGTCACGGTAAGTTATTTTGAATGGGTGCAAAATCAGATGAACCAGCAATGGGATTTAGAGGATGTGAATGCTCGTTTACAGAAAAAAATGTATAAAGTAATTGATCTGGTGTTTGATCATTGGCAGGGCTTTGTTATTTGTGAGGATATTTCCTCCAATGAGAAAAAGCTTAATACATTAAATGGCAAAAAGCTGGATTTTAGAAGTGTTGCTTTATCAATTTCGGTTGAGCGGGTTGCAAAGGCAACTTTATTACGTGGTATCTGGCCATAGTCATAAAATTGTAAGTTTTAGAACAGCAGGTAACAGGCTTGTCTATTTGTGCATCAAATTGACTTCATTTCAACTTCTTAAGAGTTTCCCTGTGAACAGGAATTAAATGGATATTATTTGCCCAAAGTGTGAGACTCTATATCAAAATTTACCTGAAAAGTACGCAAATCAGTCTCTTCGCTGCAAGAAATGCAATCATCGTTTTAAGGCAGGTCAACCATTGTCTGCTCAGGAAACCCGGTTAGCACCGCCAGAATCATTAAATCGTGAATCCTCAGCCCCTCAGGAAACCTTATTAGCATCACCCGAGTCATTGAGTAGTGAATCCTCCGCTCCCCAGGAAACCCAATTAGCACCATCAGAGTCCTTGAGTAGTGAACCCTCAGTTCCTCAGGAAACCCAATTAGCCTCTGCAGGACAGGTAAAGCAGAAACCGGATAAACCCGTTCAAAGATCAAAGATTTCCGAAATTACAGGGTTTGGTTCTGAGCATTTTTCATCGCAACTGAATCAGTCCAGACGGTCTATTCATGATTGGAAAATTGGTGATGTTTTATTAGAACTCTATGAGGTCAGGAGTGTTTTAGGAGAAGGTCAGTTTGGCAAGGTGTTTCAGGTCTGGCATCGTGACTGGGATCTGGAGCTGGCATTAAAAACACCTAAGCAAAAAGCACTGACTGCTGGTTTTGAAAATATTGAAAAAGAAGCTGAAACCTGGGTTAATCTGGACTTGCACCCAAACATTGTTAATTGTTATTACGTTCGTCGCATTGATGATATTCCGCAAATTTTTAGTGAATATGTAGACGGCGGTGATCTAAAAGATTTGATCGCCAGTCGACAGATTTATCACTCTGTTGACAGCTCTTTTGATAAGGAAGAGGGTGATAAACAGGCATTGCTTAAAATTCTGGATATTGCTATCCAGTTTGCCTGGGGATTACATTATGCCCATGAACAGGGTTTGATCCATCAGGATATTAAACCTGCAAATGTTATGCTGACCTCTGAAGGCATTGTAAAAATTACCGATTTTGGTCTGGCTAAAGTGGGTGCAATGGCTACTGTTTCAGTTCCGGACAGCTCTGCTCATGATATGAAGCAGACCATGATCATTGCGGGAATGGGAATGACACCTGCTTATGCCTCACCAGAGCAGCTTGCAGGTAAGCCTTTAACCCGGCGCACTGATATGTGGAGCTGGGGCGTTTGTGTTTTAGAAATGATTATTGGCTATTGTTCCTGGGAAGCCGGAGCTGTTGCGCCTGGAATACTGGAAGCCTATAACAATAATATGCTGGATGATGAGCCGGCATTAGCTTCAATTCCTATAGCACTCTCTGCGTTATTAACTGAATGTTTTCAGGAAGCTGAAGGCGACAGGCCTGCAAGTCTTAACGATATTGCAAAAACTTTACAGGAAATATACAACAATGAATCTGTTGCGGCTTATCCCAGACCGAAGCCTCAGGGGGGGAGTGGTACTGCATCCAGTCTCAATAATCAGGCTATCTCATTATTAGACCTTGAGCAAACTAATGAGGCAATTCAGATATGGAATAGTGCGCTTAATATTGATCCGCAGCACTTTGAAACTAATTTTAATTTATCATTATACCAGTGGAAGAATGACGGTTTTGAAGAAACTGAACTTCTGGAAAAAATTGAATCCCTCTTGAAAAAAGAAAAGAGTAAAAAAGAAAAGAGTAAGAAAGAGAAGGCTAAAAAAGAAGAGAGGAGTCAGCAGGCAGAAAGAATAAAATATGCTTTAGCCACATTATATATTCAGTTTGGGCATTATACTCAAGTGATAGAAATGCTGAATAATAATAACAAAATGGCACATTTACCAGCCAATATAAATAATGATGCCTGCAAAGTTCTGGGACTTGCCTTATGTGCAAATTATAGACTGATTAAAAATTCATCGCGTTGGGAATTGGTTGCTGAGTGTTTAAAAAAAGCCATTGCTGATACCTCTTTTACTAATAAAATAAGTGACCCCTATTTAATCACTGCTTATACGCTTGCTTTGCAGCGCAGTGGACAAAAGAAAAATGCTTCTGAATTCTTTAAAGCAAGTACTGCAATTGGAATTATTCCCAAACAATTAAAACAGGCGGTGGCATTATTTCTTCCGGGTTATGAAATATTATATCGAATAGCAAAAAAAACTATTGATATTGTCCAGTTTATAAACAATGGTGAAAACATTGTCTTTAATCAGGCTAATAGTTTAATTCTCTGGAGTATGAAAGACAAACAGATCATCCGGGAAATGAAAGGGCATATTGCTAAAATAACTGCTTTTTGCATCAGCTCAGATGAAAAAATACTGATATCAGGATCAGAACAGGGTGATATTCGTGTCTGGGAAATAGCAACAGGTGAAATGCTTAATGTCTGGTCAGCTCATAAAGGGAAAATTAATGCACTGCAAATATCATCCTGTGGACAGCTTTTATATACTGCTTCCAGTGAAAACAAACTTTGCCTATGGGATTATCATAAAAAATCCAGGCTAAACTCATTCTATGGCGAAGGCCATAGTGGTGAAATAACGGATATTCATGTATCTCCTTTTCTACAATCTGCAGGACAGATAGTCTCTGCAGGTGCTGATAACATTCTCAGAGTCTGGGATAAATCTTCTGGTCGTACAAATCATATTTTATCCGGACATGATATGGCAATCACCAGTGTTCAATGGCTTGATGATAAACATATTTTATCGGGCAGTCAGGACAAGACTATACGCTTATGGGATATAACAACAGGACAATGTCAGCGCATTTATAAAGGCCACCTTGGCATGGTTAATGTCCTCAGAGCTGACGTCAAACAAGGTTTTATCCTGTCTGGCAGCAGTGATGGTGCAGTGCGTTTCTGGGATATTACAACAGGTTCATCTTATACAATTTCACAGTTTTCAGGTGCTGTTCGTCATATCACTCTGGATGCGTCAAAATCATTTGCGCTTATTGTCACACCATCTGGTATCAGCATGATTGAAACCAGTAATTTTTTTCGATACCATGCTTCTTATCTTTTTTCTTTGCCGGAATCTGCTGTAGAAGTTGATCAATTATCTCGTGAATATCAACAGAAAATCACCCTGGCAAAGTCTTTTCTAAATAAGAATAATATCAATGCAATGGAAGAAATACAGCAGGCACGTTCTATTAAGGGCTATGAACGTGATTATTCCGCATTTAAACATTGGTCAAAATTATATTCGTTTTTTCCAAAGTTGAACCTTAAAGATATCTGGAAGCATAAAGATTTAAAAGTTCATCAGGATCGTATTGTTTCACTGGATGTTTCACCTCTTAATGATAAATTTTATTCAGCCGGTAAAGATCATAGTGTTTATCAATGGGATATTGAAACGCAACAGCTTAATAAAATTTTTCCTGAATTGGAAAAATCAATTTCTGCAATAAAAGTCACTTCTGATGGTGCTGGTCTATTGATTGCCTGTGCTGAAAATATTCTGCTTATGGATATAAACAGCGGCAAACAACTTTCATTGTTTAGTAATCATCAGGCTGATGTCATTGCCATGGCTATCACTGCAGATGGACGTTTTGTTTTATCAAGTGATGATAAAGGTCATTTTTATTTATGGCGCTTGTTAACCGGTGAAGTGATGGCTGATTTCACGGATAAAAAAAATACGGTCACGACTATTGTTGTTACTCCCGATGGGCGTTTTGCTCTAACGGGTCAGCGCAATAATAATTCAGTCTTGATCTGGGATATGACAACGGGAAAATGTATTTCCGAGCTGCAGGAACATGAAAATATTGTCACCAGTATTGCTGTCACCTCAAATGGCCGTTATTTACTTTCAGCCAGTGCCGATGCCAGTTTACGATTATGGCAGGTTCAATCCAGTCGAAAAAAATCGGTGCGGGTAATGACCGGGCATACTCAACGGATCAATCAGGTTGCCATTGATTATCAGGGTAAAATTGCTCTTTCTGTGAGTGCCGATAAGTCTGTTCGGGTTTGGGATATTATGAATGGTGAATGTCTTTATAGCTTTGAAAATGTGAATGTCAGTTATACTACGGCAGTTTTAAGTATGGATGGCCAGTATGCTTTTTCCGGTGATGCCCAGGGAGAGATTATTGTCTGGTGTCTTGACTGGTTATTAGCGAAGAAAACCTATCAGCAATGGGATAAGAGTGCCGATATCTATATAGATAACTATTTTGCGACTCATAAAACATCTGAGCCTCATAAAGAATTAAGCAATATGCTTAGAATATTGAAATATGCAGGTTATGGCTGGTTAGATAAAAATGAGGCAGGCTTGCAACTGGTTAATTTTTCTCAAGCCCATCTCAATATTATTTTACCCGGTAGTAAATTGAGTCGTTCAAAAGTGTCTGAAAAACAAAACTCAGGCAGCAGAAAACCAGTGTTGTATGTTTTCTTTTCTGCCGCTGTCTTTATGCTGATATTAATTTTCAGCATAACCGGAACACAATCTGAACCTGATTTAGATGAGACAAAATCTGAGATGGATTTACAAATTAAAATTACTGATGAAAACGAACAGGCAACGATTAACACCATGGTTGATATTGCTGTGTTATTATCAAAATTGAATAATCGGGCTATAATTCATAATGGCCGTCTGCTTCAACGTTCACTGAGAGTGCCATTGGATATCGATGAATTGCAAAAAATATTGCGCCTCAATGATGCTGATCTATTTGATTCCTGGGGGCATGCTTTTAAATATCAGGGGGTCAGAAACGGGCCGCTTCAGGGACGAATTGTATTGCGTTCATCAGGTTATGATCAGCAATATAAAACGGATGACGATCTGCTGCTAAATGGTTTTCCTCATTGGGATTCATTAGAAATCAGGAAGAATAATAGACGTTTATTAAAGTTGTCATCTCTTAATGTCACAATAAATACATCGATAGAAAAACAGCCTGAACCTCAAAATCGTTTTGATGACATCGATAAGACAGATGTTGAAGAATCATTCTTAAAGGAAGACTTTTATGAAGAGACGGATAAAGAGACGGATGAAGAGATTGATGGCGATACAGACGAATCAGGTGATGACTCTTTTTTTGAAACTAAAGCTGAAGGCTCTTTTATCGAAACAGATGATATTGAAGAAAGTGATCCGGATATCAATGAATCAGCAACAGATGCCGTTGAAGTCATTATTAAACCAGCAATAAAATCTGAAATATTTGTTGATGAACAGGAATAATCTACATTGAATACAGTTAGACTTAAAGTGATTCAGGGCAGTTTGTTAGCAAAAGAATTTTCTTTTCAGGAACGTACAACCTGTGTTATTGGTCGGGCACTGGATTGCAATATTTTATTACCGGATGATGAGGCCCATAGTACGATATCACGATATCATTGCTTACTGGATATTAATCCGCCTGATATTTGTATCAGAGATTTTGGCAGTCTCAATGGTACTTATGTTAATGGTGAAAAAATTGGTCAACGTGAAATAGATGCCGATCCGGCCAGGGCGAAGCGATTAATATATCCGGAATATGATTTAAAAAATGCTGACCAGTTTAAAATAGGCGATAGTGTTTTTCAGGTGTCTGTTTTAAATCAATCTGCAGCAGAAGAGAATCTATCTTCAGCATTTATAATAGATAATGAAAACAGCACTGAATTACCAACACCTGTTGCTGTGGTCGAACCACTGGATAAAATAAATTTACTTCTGGCCAGGGCCGGTGATAATAATGACTTACTTTGCATCAAAGGCTACCATATTGTAAAAGAATTGGGCAAAGGCAGCATGGGAGCCGTTTATCTGGCGAAAAAAATAGATAATAGCTCTCAAAAACAAGTACTGATTGCTTTGAAAGTAATGCTGCCGAAAGTTGAAAGTGATCCTCTTGCTCATCAGCAGTTTGTTCGTGAAACAAAAAATACCCGGCTGCTGAATCATAAAAATATTGTCAGGGTACATGATGTGGGCTGCCATGATGCCACCTTTTTTTTCACCACGGATTATTGTGAAGCAGGCAGTGTCTCTCAATTAATCACTCAGCAGGGTGGTAAACTGCCGCTGTTTATGGCGCTTAAAATACTCATGCAGGTACTTGATGGCCTTGAATTCGCTCATACAGTAAAAATTCCACTTGTTGTGCTTGCTGATGGGAAAAAGACTTCCGCAACAGGTCTGGTTCACAGAGATTTAAAACCAGGAAACATTATGCTGAAGAAACAGGATGGTGTATTGCAGGCAAAAATAGCTGATTTTGGTCTGGCTAAAGCATTTGATGTGGCAGGACTCAGCGGTCGGACAGCAACTGGTATATCAGCCGGGACGCCTTTTTATATGCCCAGACAACAGGTGATTAATTTTAAGTTTGCCAAACCGGAAGTGGATGTATGGGCTGCTGCGGCTACTTTTTATAAAATGGTCACAGGTCAATATCCCCGAAATTACACTAAAGCATCTGATCCCTGGTTGACGACTTTGAAAACATCGGTCACACCGATAAGAGAATATGATGCATCAATTCCACAGGCATTAGCCAATATTATTGATCGTGCATTAGTTGATCAGCCCGAAATTATTTATAAAAGTGCTGCTGAATTTAAACATGAACTATCTAAGGTGGTTTAATTGATGACAAGCAGTTCTGCCAATGATTCTGTATGCTATGGCTTCACTCAATATGCCGGTCAAACTGATCCTGGACTTATCAGAAAAAAGAATGAAGATAATTTTGGTGTATTTCCGAAACAGGGTTTGTTTTTTGTTGCCGATGGTGTCGGTGGGATGCCTGCCGGTGAAATTGCCTCAATGCTGGTTGTCGAGGTACTCCCGCCGTTAGTTAAACAAAGGCTGGAACAAAAACTGACAGAGCAGTTTGCAAAACCCGAGAAATTCAGTCACAGTGAAATTATCCTCAGGCTAAAACAGGCGGTGATAGATTTAAGCAATCGAATATTATCAGAAAGCCAGAATCATCCGCAATATGCCAGTATGGCGTCGACTCTGGTGCTGGTTCTATTTACCCAAACACATCTGTTTATTGCTCATCTGGGTGACAGCAGGGCCTATATACTCAAAGATGAAACTTTACATCAGATGACCAGTGATCATACTCTGGTTCGTCATTTATTAAAGGCTAAAGCGATTACCCGGGAAGCAGCAACACATCACCCTGGAAAGAATCAACTGGTTCAATATATTGGTATGGCTATGGCCCCTAATCCTGAGGTGACTTGCGTTCCCAGAATTCCGGGAGAGAGGGTATTATTGTGCTCTGATGGTTTAAGCAATATGTTATCGAAACGGGAAATTACACAATTCTTAATAAAAAATTCATCACCCGAAACGACTTGCAGGGCATTAATTAAAGCCGCAAACCTTGCCGGAGGCAAGGATAATATTACTGTGGTATTAGTGGAATAAAATTTGCGGCTCTGATCTTTGTTATTATTTAGTCACAATGCGAGCATTCAGAGGTTGAACGGGACGATTATTAGGATGCTTTAATGCCTGTTGAAATGCATTCAATTGACGTCTGGAGAGCCCCGGTCTGGATTGCATCACTATCCAGCGCACACCTTCTGTACAGGGTGGCGTTGTCAGCGAACCATTAAAACGGAAATAGTTTTTAACTGATTTGTTTCTTTCAAAAAGTTCCGTATCTTTAGCAGCCAGACGGTTTGAATCACCTGTATTCATGGGCATGTTTTTAATCAGAGGTATTAACGCGAGGTTATCCATTGTGCCCGGCTGATATAAAATCGAGACCACTGCTAATTCATTTTTCTCATTGGCATGAACAAAATGTATTTCCAGCGGATAAGCACTGTGGTCTATCATATTTTCGCTGGGAGTGTGAAAATGAAATTGTTTAAGGATAAATTTTTCATCGTCTAAAGTAATAGCACCGCCGGAACGGATATTGACCTGAATGGTATGGCCATTATTAACAATATTTTCAGGAACCAGCATGGCATAATCAAATTTAATTCCGGGTAAACGGGCTTTAATCGCATTACTGATATTAACCGGTGACTGATTCTTACCCTGTTTACAGGTGCTGTATTCTGCTGATAAATCACCCCAGTGAGACGGACCGGTATCACCTGAGTATGACCATTTTGCCTGTTCATCAGTTGATTCTTTATCACTGGCCGATGCCCAAATGGGGCTAATGAGAAGTGCAGGGATTAATAATGAGCAAAAAGACTTTATGGATACAGACTTCATTTGATATACCCTTGTATATTATAAGGTTTAAATGTAACACAATGATGGAAAATCACCACTACAGGAAGTTAATAATGACACAAAAAACAATAATATTAAACTTATTACGCATAAGGAACTCTATTTCAACATTGACGAGGTCCTGAAAATATTAGAAAATAATGTCAATTTGAACAATTTTACATTTGGAATATATTACCTGAATATATCAATTTTAAGGAAAGACAGTCATGTTAATGGACGAAGGATCGTCATCAAGCGCAATATCAGACTCTCTGCAAGAGCAGCAGAGAAACCCCGCAGATACTAGCCAATTTACCTTTGATCTCATTGGCTCTCATGAAGAACTGCGAGTAGTGAGTTTTACAGGTACAGAATCCGTTTCACAAGCATTTAAATATCACGTGACTATCGCCAGTAGAAATGACCTGCTGATCGCTGAGCAGTTTATGGGTAAATCTGCTCGATTGACCTTGGTCGATGCTCAACAAAATGAATTAGTACACGGAGAAATTGCCTGCTTCAGCCAGGTGAGTGAGCAGGGTGACTATCTGCTCTATGAATTACTGATGGTACCTCGTTTCTGGTTTTTAAAAAAACGTCATAATCATCGAATCTTTCAAAATCTCTCAGTGATACAAATCATAGAACAGGTACTCTCCGGGGCAGGCATCAGCACCGATCACTATGCACTGAGACTCAGCCAGAATTATTTACCTAAAACCTATTGTGTTCAATATGACGAAAGCGAATTTGATTTTCTATCACGCCTGATGGAAGAAGAAGGACTGCATTATCATTTCGAACACCTGCCTGAACGACACCTGATGGTGATTGCTGATCACCCTGCAGCTTTTCCCGATATACAGGGTAGTCCTCAACTTCCCTATCACCCCAAAGACGGCCTGAATCAGGTGTTTAACAATATTTATGAATTCAGGTTTCAATTTCAAACTCGCTATGGTACAGCCAGCACTCGGGATTATTCATTTAAAAAACCACTGAATCCTATACAGGATCGGCAGTATGCAATGGAGCCTCATCTGGAAGATTACAGCTATCCGGGAAATTATCAGGATAGCTCCGATGCTCAAAGAAAAACCCGTATTAAATTACAACAACATCAACATAAGCTCGAGCAGGGCTTTGCCAAAAGCAATTGCCGGCACCTGCGAGCCGGAAGATACTATCAGCTTTTTGATAATCCCGGTCGCCGGCACAATCAGCAGTACCTGCTTCTCTTTGTAGAACATAAGGGAGAACAACCTCAGTCACTGGATGAATACGGTGCCGGAGCACACAGCAAATACCATAATACGAGTCGCTGCATCCCTGCTGCGACAGCTTATAAAACACCACAGCTGCATAAAAAAAGTATTATCAGCGGATACCAGAGCAGCACGGTCAGCGGCCCATCAGGTGAAGAAATCTATACCAATGAACACGCACAAAGTAAAGTGCAGTTTCCCTGGGACAGGGAAGCGCAACAGGATGAAAACAGCAGCTGCTGGCTGCGTGCTGCACAAACCTGGGCAGGAAAAAACTGGGGCAGTTTGATTCTGCCCAGAATGGGGCAGGAAGCTAAAGTCGGCTATATTCACGGCGATCCGGACCGGCCCGTTATTACCGGACAACTGTACAATGAACGCCACAAACCGCCCTATACCTTACCTAAACACAAAACCCGCAGTACCTTTAAAACCAGCTCCAGTCTGGGTGGTAAGGGTTACAATGAAATTCGTATTGACGATCGAAAAAACCAGGAGCAAGTCTATTTTCATGCACAAAAAGATCTGGATATCCGGGCAAAAAATGATCGACGGGATATTATCAATCACGATCGCCATCTGATTGTTGATAACAACCGATACGAACACATCAAAGACAATTCACACCACAGCATTGGTCACAATCAAAACGAAAAAACGGGACAGGATCATTCCATCAGTATTGGCCAGACACAACATTGTCAGGCAGGACAGGCCGTATTAACCGAAGTGGCACAGAGTATTCACTTCAAAGCGGGACAAAAAATTATTCTGGAAGCCGGAGTCGAACTGACCATCAAAGCCGGTGGCGGATTTATCAAAATTGACCCGTCAGGTATTACTGCACAAGGCGCTGCTATCAACTTCAATAGCGGTACAGGTGCCGGCTCTGCAACCATAGCAAGTCCTCAACAAGCATTTATAGCAGTTGAAGCAGATCGTGATAAACCGGGTCAGACGTTTATACCCACAGCACCGCAAGCCGTCAAAACAGCAGAAAAAATTGGCTTTAAAGGTGAAATTTCAAGATTATTACAGGCAGGCAATGATAATGAGCAGGGTATCTGTATACCCTGTCTGTTGTAAAAAGAAAAGGGGACACAAAAGAAAAGGGGACAGGCTACTTTTTAAAATAAAAAAACAGACTAAAAAGGAGAAGAAATTGCCAAGGATACCAAGAGGGGAAACAAAGGGTGGGATTTATCATATTATTAATCGGGGAAATATGAGAAGCCAGGTGTATAATGATGCTAATGATTATGAATATTTTCTGAAACTTCTTAAAACTGGTACCAAAAAAGAGTCGATTGAAATTCATGCCTATTGTTTAATGCCGAATCATTTTCATTTACTATTAGTCCCTCAAATAGAAGGAAGTCTGAGTCGTTTGATGCAATGGTTGATGACTTCTCATGTACGCTACCATCATACGAAAAATAAAACATCAGGACATATCTGGCAAGGAAGATTTAAGAGTTTTATTGTTGAAGAGGAAAAATATTACATTACACTGCTTCGTTATATTGAAGCTAATGCATTACGAGCTAATCTGGTTGCTCAGGCAGAGGACTGGCCTTATGGTTCTTTGAATGAACGAATATATAGCCAAAAGAGATTATTGCATGAGTCATATGTTGAGTTAGGGAAAAAATGGATAAATTATGTTAATACACCGTTCAATAAGAATGAATTAGATAAAGTTCGTAATAGCGTCAATCGACAGGCACCATTAGGCGAAGGTGAGTGGCAGTTAAAAATGGCCACACAATATGGTTTACTTTCCACACTCAGAGATCGGGGTAGACCAAAGAAATAAAAATTGCAAGATTTTAAAGTAGCCTGTCCCCTTTTTTCCCCTTCGAAAGAGAATCATTGGGAGAAATCTGTCTACTCGACCTTTTTGTATTCATTCGGTGAATTCAGCCATTCATAGATAGGGTAGAGACGTTGCATGCAACGTCTCTACAATTTGGAAAAAGACGCATTCCCCCATTTCTACCATATCTGAGAAATTACTGCTCACAAGTTAATCTATTCTAAATTATCTCAATTATTATTTCCCATGTTTGATTTGACTTTCATCACTCGCCATTTATACTTAATGTGGCTTATTCGCACCATGAACGACTGGATGGTAAAGGTTATCCCAGAGGTCTGTCTGATGAACAATTGACTCTTGCAACCCGGGTTGTGGCTATCGCTGATATGTATGATGCATTAACCAGTGACCGGGTATATCGCAACGGTCGCAGCCATCTGGAAGCGATTAATATTTTAACTAAAATGACGGATGGTCACCTTGATTACGCACTGGTGTTAAAATTTATTGAATGTTTGAGCATTTATCCTCCGGGCTGTATCGTCAAATTAATCAGGATGAAAAACTCCGTCCCAAGGTCCTTTTATTGTTAGGCGCTGATAAGCAGCCCCAAAAAGAGAAGTTAATTGATTTGTCTGAAAGGGGAAAGGACAGTAATGGCGAAGTCTATAGAATTAAACATACTGTCAGGGCAATTGATTATGGCATAGATATCATG
>DAOVUK010000055.1 GCA_030632625.1 Gammaproteobacteria bacterium | reverse complement strand
GTGTGTTATCCAGAAAGGAATTATAAACTGAAAACTTCATTCTTGAGCAATAACTAAAATTGAGTCATAATTAACCGAAAATTAGTTAACTACTGTTATGATTTTTGTTTGTCTCTGCAAAATCTGGCTTTTAATCACTAGAGGCTATTGGAGAATTATCATGAATAATTTATTAAAAGCAGTGTTGTTGTTATCTTTCTTATCACTTGGGCTTATCCAGGCTGCACATGCATCAGAAGAGAAAAACACTGAAGACTACATGCCAAGCCTGATTACCAAAACGCCTCTTGAAGGGCGTATGCTTGCTATTAAAATAGTGAGAAAAACCATAGGAACTATTCAACGAGATCCAGAAATCAAGCGAGCCGTTAGAAAAAAATACCAAGATAACCCTCAATTATTAATGTATGCAGCGGAGCTGGTTGCAATAGAGTTTAAAACCATTGCTATTGCAAATAACTATTGGCGATAAATCCAACAATGCAATTCAACCCGGATAGTTTAAAGCGCCGCTTCTTCGTCGCTTTGCTTTAAACTGCCAGTTAATTGCGGCGTGACAAATGTTAGCTATTGAGCTAATTTCAAAAACAGAGAAGTAGCTAAAATTACTGCAATAAGTCAAAAACCGTCATTTTGGCATTTTCTAGTATGATACTTTATTACATAGCATGAAACCTTATTATTCGCCCACAACAATGAATATGGTGAGATCACCGCTATTCGACAGTGACACTTTTTGCAAGATTCCTGGGTTGATCAACATCAGTGCCTTTTATTATAGCAACGTGATAGGCAAGTAATTGCAGGGGGATGGTAAAGACCATAGGTGCTATCAGTGAATCGATTTCACCGACTTTTATCACTTTGATCGATTCTTCCTGTTCAAGATCAGCATGGGTATCAGCAAAAACATAGAGTTTTCCGCCTCGTGTTTTGACTTCCTGTAAATTTGATTTAAGTTTACCGATCAGTTCATTATTGGGGGCGACAGCAACAACAGGCATATCTGCATCAACCAGTGCCAGTGGTCCGTGTTTTAATTCTCCTGCCGGATAAGCTTCGGCATGAATGTAAGATATTTCCTTTAATTTTAATGCGCCCTCCATTGCTATAGGATATTGTGTTCCTCTACCCAGAAACAGGGTGTGCTGCTTATCTGAAAAATCTTTTGAAAGTTCTTCAATTTCTTTATCGAGTTGCAGTGCATTTTCTATTTGTCCGGGTAACTTTCTCAGTGCTTCAACTGCTTCTTTTTCCAGTTTATTATTACCTTTTTCCTTAGCCACACAGACGACAAGCATTAGCAGTGCGGTTAATTGGGTAGTGAAGGCTTTAGTGGATGCAACACCAATCTCTGGACCGGCATGGGTCATAAAGGAAAGATTTGACTCTCTTACCAGTGAACTTTCCGGCACATTACAGATCACTAAGGAATGTTTTGCTCCCTGTTTTTTTGCTTCTCTTAATGCGGCTAATGTATCGGCTGTTTCTCCGGATTGTGAAATGGTGACTATCAGTGTTTTTTCACTATAAACTGCTTTTCTGTATCTAAACTCACTGGCCACTTCAATCATGCAGGGGATGCCAATAATCCCTTCAAACCAGTATTTTGCAACCAGCCCTGCATGGAAACTGGTGCCGCAGGCAATGATATACACCGACTCTATTTCTTTAAAAATTGTCTCAGCTTCAAAACCAAATGCATTAGTGAAGACATGCTCATTATCAATGCGTCCCTCTAAAGTATCAGCAACAGCTTTGGGTTGTTCATAAATTTCTTTGAGCATGTAGTGGCGGTATTCACCACGTTCCACGGCATCCGCACTGATCTCACTTTTGCGCATGGGTCGTTCAACGACTTCGCCTGCGGCATCATAAATAACAATTGAATCACGACTTATGTCAGCCACATCACCTTCTTCGAGGAAGATAAATTGCTGTGTCACCGGCAGCAGTGCTGAAACATCTGAGGCAATAAAATTTTCACCAATGCCAATACCGATGACTAAGGGACTGCCGCTTCTGGCGGCAATGATTCGTTCTTCGCTATTATCGATGACTCCCAGTGCATAAGCACCATCCAGTTCTTTAAGCGTTTGCAGCACAGCCTGCAGTAAATTTTTACCCTGCTTTTTATATTTCCCTATCAGATGAACAATCGTCTCACTATCTGTTTGCGAGTAAAAACTGACGCCTTCAGCTTGCAGATCTGCTTTAATTGTTTCATAGTTTTCAATAATACCATTATGTACAAGTGCTATGTTTTCTTCACACATATGGGGGTGAGCATTATGTTTGGCTGGTTCGCCATGTGTGGCCCATCGTGTATGGGCCACACCAATAGCACCTTTGAGAGGCGTTTTTTCTAATTCACCGGCCAGTTCTGATACTTTTCCCAGTGCTCTCTGGCGATTAATGGTTTTATCATAGTCCTGAATGGCCAGTCCTGCAGAATCATAGCCCCGATATTCCAGCCGTCTTAAACCTTCAATTAAAATGGCTTCAACATTACGTTCTGCAATAGCCCCGACAATCCCACACATAATCTATCCTTTAATCTTTTACTTGCTCTTTGACATGCTTTTAAAAATTTATTTTGTTTTAGATGGCCGTTTCCAGCCATCAATCATTTTTTGCGGCGCTCTGCTGAAGGTAAGCTGGTTTGCTTCAGCATTCTTGTTCAATGTTGAACCTGCGCCAATGGTGGCGCCATTGCCAATTTCTATCGGTGCAACCAATGCGGTATTGGAACCGATAAAGGCATTATCCCCTATTTTAGTTAAATGCTTATACGCACCATCATAATTACAGGTAATGGTGCCAGCGCCTATATTTACATTTTCACCCATTTCTGTATCACCGATATAAGTCAGATGACTCACTTTAGATCCTTTGCCAATATGTGACTTTTTAATTTCCACAAAATTGCCTACTTTAGCATTTTCAGACAATTGTGTTTCAGGTCTTAAGCGCGCAAACGGGCCAATATGACAGCCATCAGCTACGATTGACTTTTCCAGTATACAGTTTTCAAGGATCTCTACATTATCACCGATAATCATGTCTTTAAGCACTGTATTGGCACCAATTTTTACATTATTACCTATTTTACACTGGCCTTCGATGAGCACATTAATATCAATACTGACATCCTGCCCTGTTTCTATTTCACCGCGCAAATCAAAACGCAGAGGATCCCTTAAGCTCACGCCTTTTGTCATCAGCATCATAGCCTGGCGTTTTTGGTATTCACGTTCAAGTTCGGCCAGCTGAATTTTGTTATTGATACCTTCGATCTCTTTATTATCCTGAATAATATAGGTATTAACGGTTTCACCTTCTTTGACTGCCAGCTCAATGACATCAGTCAGATAATATTCACCCTGAGTATTTTCATTATCAATTGCAGCTAACCACTGCTTTAGTTTGCCGCCATTAACAACCATAACGCCGCTATTCACTTCGTTTATTTGTTTGATTGCTTCGCTGGCATCTTTTTCTTCAACTATTCTTGCAACGGGGCACTCATCCATTGCCTGATTCTCGCTTTGAGAACTTCTAACGATTCGACCATAACCCGTTGGATTTTCTAACTTTGCAGTCAATAAGGCGAGGCTTTGCTGAGCTTTTGCCTGGAGAAGCTTTTCCAGTGTTTCTTTTCTCAGTAATGGCACATCACCATATAAAATCAGCACATCGGCTGTATCGCTGATGGATTTAATCGCCTGCTGCACCGCATGTCCTGTGCCTAACTGCTGTTTTTGCTCACACCAGATAAGCTGGTCATCATTCAGTGTATTTTTAACCAGTTCACCACCATGTCCATAGACCACGCTTATGGATTGTGCATTTAATACTTTGGCACTATCAACAACATGCTGCAGCAAAGATTTACCTGCTAAGTCATGCAGTACTTTGGGCTTGCTGGAATACATGCGTGTGCCTTTACCCGCAGCCAGAATAATAACTTGAAGTTGCTTCTCAGACATTATTTCCCCGTTCATTAATATGCTTTTCAAGAATTTTAGTGCGTCTATTATTGTATTTCTTATAGGACTTTGTTATCAGGATTTTCTTACTTTGTGTAATTACATCACACAAAATAGGGAAAACCCTTAGTTAATTGCTATTAGCCCTTGCATTTTTTACTTTTAGCTTCTATTATTAAATCATAATATAATTATTAAGGTTTGTTATGTATATTAAGGGTTTTCTTCTTGTTTTATCTTTTATTATCTATCTGGGCTCTGTGAGTGTGCTCAGCGCTGGTGATATAGAGATAGATTCAAGTACTAAAGCTGCTGCCGAGCATTTGGATGACTATTATGATGAGTTTTGTCAGCCTGTCACTATCAATGATCATTGCAACTGCAATTTAGATTTAAACAAGCAACAGGATTCCCTTGCCAATTATTATTCTGAATATTTAAAATAAGCTTCCTGCTAATAATAGACAGCAGTTTATGCATGATTAAAAACAAAAAAGGTCGTATTAATACGACCTTTTTTGTTTTCAACTGACATCAATTGCAGCTGTGCCAGCTAATTCTGAAAATAATAAAGAATTTATTCAATTCTCTGCAAATTAATGACCACCTTTTTTCTTACGTAATTTTTCTATCAATTTTAATTGAGCAATTGCTTCAGCCAGTTGAGCTTCCGCTTTGGCAAAATTAATTTCTGAGTCCTGATCTTTCAAGGCTTCTTCTGCCCGCTGTTTTGCTGCTTGAGCAGCATGTTCATCCAGATCAGTTGCTCTAAGTGCTGTATCTGAAAGAATTGTGACAACATGCGGCTGGACTTCAAGTAGGCCGCCAGAAATATAAACAGATTCTTGTTTACCGCCCTGTTCTGTAATAATCACTTCACCTGCTTTCAAAGTAGAAAGCAACTGGGAATGCTGGGGTAAAATTCCCAAATCACCCATTTCACCCGGACAAATAACCATCTCCGCTAAATTAGAGAAAATCTCTTTTTCAGCACTGACGATATTCAGCTTCATGGTCATTGCCATGATATATCTCCTAGATCTTTAAACAAATAATTAGCAAATAACAGTTGCCTCTGGCGTTTTAATTCACAAAGGCACTTATCCTGCATATTTTAAGCAAATAGCAGCTTATACTTCGGCTGATTTTTCAAGTACTTCTTCAATACCACCAACCATATAAAAAGCCTGTTCAGGTATTGCGTCGTGTACACCTTCAACAATTTCTTTAAAACCACGTATGGTGTCTTTCAGAGAAACATATTTACCTTCAGTGCCGGTAAAGACTTCTGCAACGAAGAAAGGCTGGGAAAGGAAGCGTTGAATTTTACGCGCACGATTCACAGTCTGTTTGTCTTCTTCTGATAATTCATCCATACCAAGAATGGCAATGATGTCTTTCAATTCTTTATAACTTTGCAGCGTTGACTGGACACCACGAGCAACTTCATAATGCTCATTGCCAACAATTTGAGGAGCTAACTGACGGGATGTTGAATCCAGAGGATCAATCGCCGGATAAATACCCAGCTCTGCAATTTGACGAGACAATACAACGGTCGCATCCAGGTGAGCAAAGGTGGTTGCAGGTGATGGATCGGTTAAATCATCAGCAGGTACATAAACCGCCTGAATCGATGTAATAGATCCAACTTTTGTGGATGTAATACGTTCCTGTAAAGCACCCATTTCTTCAGCCAGTGTCGGCTGGTAACCAACCGCTGACGGCATACGTCCTAAGAGTGCGGATACTTCAGTTCCAGCTAAGGTATAACGATAAATATTATCAATAAATAATAACACATCATTACCTTCATCACGGAAACCTTCGGCAATCGTTAATCCTGTCAACGCCACGCGCAGTCTGTTTCCCGGAGGCTCATTCATCTGTCCATAAACCAGAGCCACTTTATCCAGTACATTGGAGTCTTTCATCTCGTGATAGAAGTCATTACCTTCACGAGTCCGTTCACCCACACCGGCAAATACTGAGTAGCCGCTATGCTCTGCCGCAATATTACGGATGAGTTCCATCATGTTGACGGTTTTACCAACACCGGCACCACCAAACAATCCAACTTTACCGCCTTTGGCAAAGGGGCAAATCAAATCGATGACTTTAATACCGGTTTCCAGTAATTCTGCTGTAGCAGCCAGATCTTCATATCTTGGTGCGGCACGGTGAATTGAAGCACGTTTTTTCTCGCCCACGTCACCTTTTTCATCGATTGGATTACCCAGTACATCCATAATACGGCCCAGAGTTTCGGTACCGATTGGTACTGAAATTGGTGCGCCTGTCGCTTCAACTTCCAGTCCGCGTTTAACTCCATCAGTACTACCCATGGCGATACACCGAACAATGCCGTCACCCATCTGCTGCTGAACTTCCAGAGTTAACCCTGCTTCAGCAACTATTAATGCATCATAGACCTTTGGCAATGACTCACGTGTGAATTCCACGTCAACAACTGCACCAATGATCTGGACTATTTTTCCTGAACTCATTTTTAGTTCCTTTTATTCTCTACTTATACAGAGCTAACCAAGAGCATATATATAAGAGCTTAACTAAATTAGCATAAATATTCAGCAGGCTTTTATCTCTGCTTTAAAGACCATAATTTGTTTGCTTAAACTTTCTATAAAGCAGCAGACTTTATACCGCCGCCGCACCTGCAACAATTTCTGAAAGTTCTTGTGTAATAGCTGCTTGTCTGCTCTTGTTATAGACCAACTGCAAATCATCAATCATGTCACCAGCATTATCGGTAGCACTCTTCATTGCAACCATCCTGGCAGCCATTTCACAGGCCATATTTTCAACCACACCCTGATAAACCAGTGATTCGATATAACGCATTAGGAGTGCATCAATGACTTCTTCAGCATCCGGCTCATATAAGTAATCCCAATGATGCGTCATATGCGCACCGGAATCCTCTTCTGAAACTTCGTGGTATCTTGCTTCTCTGCTTTGATTTGCCTCAGTCTGACTGGCACCTATCGGCAGCATTTGTGCAACGATGGGCTGTTGAGTCATGGTGTTGACAAATTTATTAAATACGACAAACAGGCGATCGATGCGACCTTCATGGTAGGCATCGAGCATGACTTTGACACTGCCGATTAAACTCTCAACACTGGGTTCATCACCCAGATGTTCTGCATGTGAAACGACGTTGCCGCCAATACGCTTAAAAAACCCACTGGCTTTTGTACCAATGACACAGACATCTATTTCAACTTCCTGCTCATGCCAGGCTTTCATGCTTGCGACAGTTTCTTTAAACACATTTGTGTTCAATCCGCCACATAAGCCCTTATCTGAAGATATTACAATATAACCAACACGTTTTGCTTCACGATCAATCAGATAAGTATGCCTGTATTCAGTATGCGCCAGTGCAAGATGACGGACAACTTCAATCATCTTTTGCGCATAAGGACGGGATGCAGACATGCGATCCTGTGCTTTACGCATTTTACTGGCAGCCACCATCTCCATTGCTCTGGTGATTTTCTGTGTATTTTTAATACTGCTGATCTGACTACGAATCTCTTTTCCGCTTGCCATACTCAGAGCCTCCTATTACCAGCTACTATTTGATTTGAAGTTTTTAATGGCTTCATGTATTTTGTTATCGATATCATCATTATAATCACCGGTATCATTGATCTGCTTCATAAATTCCGCTTCATTGGACTTCATGTAATCCTGCAATGCATTTTCAAAATCAACAATCTTAGAGACATCAATATCATCCAGATAGCCTTTGTTCGCCGCAAATAACGAAATCGCCATCTGAGCAACACTATAGGGTGAGTATTGGACCTGTTTCATTAATTCGGTGACACGCTTACCGCGTTCAATCTGATTTCTGGTGATTTCATCTAAGTCTGATGCAAACTGCGCAAAGGCGGCCAGTTCACGATACTGAGCCAAATCAAGACGTATACCACCACCGAGTTTCTTAATGATCTTGGTTTGTGCTGCACCACCGACTCGGGAAACGGATAAACCGGCATTAATCGCCGGACGAATACCGGCATTAAACAAATCAGTTTCCAGGAAAATCTGACCATCAGTAATTGAAATTACGTTGGTTGGTACGAATGCAGAGACATCGCCAGCCTGTGTTTCAATAATGGGTAAAGCCGTTAAAGAACCGGTTTTACCGGTGACTTTGCCGCCAGTTGCCTGTTCAACAAAGTCAGCATTGACACGTGATGCACGCTCAAGTAAACGTGAGTGCAGATAGAATACATCACCCGGATAAGCTTCACGGCCTGGTGGACGGCGTAAAAGTAATGATACCTGACGATAAGCCCATGCCTGTTTGGTCAAATCATCATAAACAATCAACGCATCTTCACCACGATCACGGAAAACTTCACCCATGGCACAACCTGAATAAGGTGCAATATATTGCATGGCTGCGGCATCGGATGCGGTCGCTGCGACAACAATAGTATTTTCCATTGCGCCGAATTCTTCCAGTTTACGAACAACGGCAGCAATGCTGGATGCTTTTTGACCCACAGCAACATAGATACATTTAATACCGGAGTCTTTCTGGTTGATAATGGCATCAATTGCAACCGCTGTTTTACCAGTCTGGCGGTCACCGATAATTAATTCACGCTGGCCGCGACCAATCGGCACCATGGCATCAATTGACTTCAAACCGGTCTGGACTGGCTGATCAACGGATTGACGCGCGATAACGCCCGGTGCAATTTTTTCAATGGGCGAAGTTTCTTTCGTCTCAATCGGGCCTTTGCCGTCAATAGGGTTGCCCAGTGAGTCAACCACACGACCCAGCAGAGCATCACCAACCGGTACTTCTAAAATTCGACCGGTACATTTAACCTTATCACCCTCAGTGATATGCTTGTAGTCCCCAAGGATAACGGCACCTACTGAATCGCGCTCCAGGTTAAGAGTCATACCAAAAGTATTTCCGGGAAATTCAATCATTTCCCCTGACATAACATCACTTAAACCGTGAATCAAGGCAATACCATCTTTTAGACTGACCACAGTCCCTTCGGTAGTTGCTTCGGTTTTAGCATCAAAACTTTCAATACGACTTTTTATTAAGTCACTGATTTCTGATGGATTTAACTGCATTTTTTAATCCTCTGTGATCTGAATCACTTAGCATTCTTTCTTATCTTTTATATAAAATGTTCAGGGCTAGCTAAGCAGGGAATGGGTAATTTTTTCCAGTTGTGTTTTCACTGAACCATCAATTACAATATCGCCTGCCCGAATAATGACACCACCTAACAATGATTTGTCTGTTTTGCTGGTAATAGTCACTTCACGACCGAGTTTCTTTTTCAGTGCCTCTGTAATGCTTTTCTTTTGTGTCGCATTAACAGCATAAGCTGAAATAACCTGAGCTTCGATACTGCCGCCTTCTTCAGCACACATGGCTTCAAAGCTTTGTGCAATATGCGGAATCACTTGCAGACGGTCATTTTCAGCCGCCAGTCTGACAAAGTTAATTCCCTGCTCATCCAGGTTATCCTTACAGATATCAACAATCAGTGAAACTGTCTGCTCACTGCTGACATCAGGATTATTGATTATCTCGATCATGGCTTCATCGGCTACCACTTCTGCAAGAAGAGCCAGTGTATCAGACCATGTTTTAAGAGTGTTATTGGCATGTGCCAGATTGAAGATTGCCTGAGCATAAGGTCTTGCTAATGTGCTTGTTTCAGCCATTATTGTGTCCTCATCTTGTCGATCATATCTGACCTACGACATCTTTTAACAATTCGCCATGTGCTTTGGCATCGATCTCTTTCTTGACGATCTTGCCTGCCGCTGCAATAGTGATATCAACCACATGTTCTCGCAGTGTTTCTTTTGCACGATTGACTTCTTGTTCAATCTCAGCATTTGCTGCTGTAATTAAACGTTCACCTTCAGCCTTTGCGTCACCTTTAGCGTCTTCTATTATATCTGCACCACGCTTCTGCGCCTGAGCAAGGATTTCAGCCGCCTGCTCTTTTGCTTCTTTAATATGTTGAATCGCTTTGTGTTCGCCCAGCTGCTGCTCGTGTATACCACGCTCAGCGGCTGCAAGACCATCGGCAATACGCTTCTTACGATCATCCATCATCTGGGTCATTGGCTCCCAGAGATATTTGCCTATGAACCAGACTAATATCGCGAACGTTATTATCTGGCCTATAAGAGTTGCGGTAATGCTCATCGCCTAATTCCTATGTTCATCTTTGTGTTAAAAGAAGTTAATTTTTTTGCTTAAAACTGATAATCAGTCTTAAGTCTGTAAACAGCTCTGAGACAATAATGGCTCAAGTTGTCATAAAAAATTAACCGCCAACAGAGGCTTGAACTGCAGCAGCGAATGGGTTGGCAAAAACAAACCACATCGCCATACCTAAAACAATCATTGGGAAAGCTTCCATCAAACCACCGGTAAACAGCATTTGACCCATTAATTGCGGACGCATTTCAGGCTGACGAGCAATACCTTCCAGAAACTTGGAACAAATAAGTCCCCATCCCAGTGCTGAACCCAGACCTGCTGCCGCCAGAATAATACCGACAGAAATTGCTGTGTAACCATAAACTAAAGCCATTGCTTCCATTAGTTTCTCCTAATATTTCATTTTTTGGAAAGTTAAAAGTTTAAATCTTATTTTTTTAAATTAAAATTTTTGCCCGAATCTCTTAAAAACTCGTTATAAGCTATAAAAAAGACAGAAGCAAAATTAGTGTTCTTCGATGTCCTGATG
>DAOVUK010000166.1 GCA_030632625.1 Gammaproteobacteria bacterium | reverse complement strand
GGTTGAAGGTGTAATCGTTGAAGAAGGTTCTGTTATTTCTATGGGTGTTTATATTGGTCAGAGTACCCGTATTTACAATCGAATGACAGATGAAGTCAGCTATGGTCGTATTCCTGCCGGTTCAGTGGTTGTTTCTGGCAACCTGCCTTCTGCTGACGGCAAGTACAGCCTTTATTGTGCAGTGATCGTGAAGCAGGTTGATGCTAAGACCCTGGGTAAAGTTGGGATTAATGAGTTGCTGAGAAACATCTAATGTTGCGTTCAAAAAGTGCTTTGTAAATCGTGTTGGGAAGGTAGGTTCAACTGTCTGGGGACGCTTCGCCTAAAGCGCCTACTGTTGGCAAGTACATCCATGTAGCGCTCTGCTTCGGCATGACCGCCAAGAATGGTGGAAATGCAGCGAGAGGCAGGACGCCGAAGCTGTCCATGCCTCACTAAGCCCCTGACAGTTGAACCTACCTTCCCAACACTACCTGCTTCACTTTTCTCTCTTGTGGCGGAAGAGCAAAAGCAAATGTGCTAGTTCAAATACAATTGCAGTTTCTTTTGACTTTTCTTTTTTCTCTGCTCTTGACCTTTCTTTTGACTTTGGACAACACGAGCGAGGATAGATGGCGTAGAGAGTGTTGGGTGGGCTGGTTCTTCTGAATGGGCGTTTCATAAATAAAGAGGGAAAACATGGATGTTTTCACTAAGCGCTACACGGACGTACTTGAGCGCGTCCCCAGTCAGAAGAACCAGTCTACCCAACAATCGTTTCTACTCCTCCCATCATATCCGAGCGAGCCCCTAATTCTTTAAACTATATACAAACAAGAATACAGGCAATAAATATGAACACCCTATACGGCATCCCAAATTGCAACACAGTAAGTAAAGCCAGAAAATGGTTAACAGAAAATAACATTGACTATCAATTCCATAATTTCAAAAAAGACGGTTTAGACCAGCAAACACTTGAGAAATGGGTTGATGCACTGGGTTGGGAAATTCTGCTCAATAAACGCGGTACGACCTGGCGAAAATTGTCTGATGAAATGAAAGCTGATATTGACAGAAATAAGGCTGTTGCTATTATGCTGGACAACACCTCTATTATTAAACGCCCGGTTCTTGATATGGGCGGTACATTGCATGTCGGATTTAAAGACGAGCAATATCAGGACATGTTTTAATCATTAATTTACTAAAATACAGAAAATATCTATGACAAACTTAAGTACAACGGTTCAACTTGCCAGCGAACTCATTAATATTGATTCGGTTACGCCTGATGACAAAGGCTGTCAGGAATTAATGATTAAACGACTGGAAAACATTGGCTTTAAGATCGAACGACTACGCTTTGGTGAAGTCGATAATTTCTGGGCAAAACGGGGTAATGCAGAACCTTTATTTGTTTTTGCCGGTCATACAGATGTCGTGCCCAGTGGGCCTGTAGAACAATGGAATAGTCCCCCATTTGAGACCACCATTACAGATGGTGTGCTTTATGGTCGCGGCGCTGCAGATATGAAAGGCAGTCTGGCTGCCATGGTCACTGCCTGTGAACGCTTTATTGAAAACAATCCTGAACACAAAGGTGCTATTGGTTTTCTGATCACCAGTGATGAAGAAGGACCGGCAATTGACGGCACCATTAAAGTCATCGAACACCTTAAAAAGAATAATGAACACATAGATATGTGGCTGGTGGGTGAACCTTCCTGCACCAGTCTATTAGGCGATACGATTAAAAATGGTCGACGAGGTTCTCTGGGTGCAAAATTAATCGTCCATGGTATTCAGGGTCATGTGGCTTATCCCCATCTGGCAAAAAACCCCATACATCAAATTGTACCTGCCTTGGCTGAATTAACAGCAATTGAATGGGATCAGGGTAATGCGTTTTTTCCTCCCACCAGTTTCCAGATATCTAATATTAATGCCGGAACCGGTGCCACTAATGTGATCCCCGGCGATATAGAAGTTCTCTTTAATTTTCGTTTTTCAACTGAATTGACCCAGGAAAAAATTGCATCACGCGTTGAAGCCTTATTAAAAAGCCATGACTTAGACTACGATATTGACTGGGTCTTATCAGGACATCCATTTTTAACAGCCAAAGGCGATCTCGTTGATGCCGCGCAAAAAAGCATCACCGAAATTACTGGCCTTAAAACAGAGCTATCAACAGCTGGCGGTACATCCGATGGCCGTTTTATTGCCCCAACTGGTTCTCAGGTCATTGAACTGGGTCCACTGAATGCCACTATACATAAAGTTAATGAATGTGTTGCCAGCAAAGACCTGGATGATTTATCATTAATTTATGAAAAAATCCTGGAAAACGTATTGTAGTTAAAGGTTATAGCTGCTTGTAGAAAACCTCTAAAAAATAAAAACAAAAGGAATTAGAATAAATGAAAGTTTTAGTTACTGGCGGAGCCGGGTATATTGGCAGCCATACCTGTGTCGAGCTGTTAAACAATAACTATCAGGTTGTAGTTATTGATAACCTGTGCAATTCAAGCAAAGAATCCCTGAACCGGGTTAAAACCATCACTGGCAAAGAAGTTGTTTTTTATGAGCAGGATATATTGGATGAAGCCGCTCTGGCAAAAATCTTTGCAGAACATAAGATTGATGCTGTCATCCACTTTGCCGGACTCAAAGCCGTCGGTGAATCAGTGACAATGCCGCTTGAATATTATCAGACAAACCTTACCGGTACGCTGGTTCTGTTTAAAGTCATGCGTGACTTCAATGTCAAAAACTTTGTCTTTAGCTCCTCTGCAACTGTTTATGGCGATCCCCATACGGTTCCAATTACAGAAGATTTTCCTCTTTCTGCTACTAATCCCTATGGGCGTTCAAAACTGATTATTGAAGAAATCAGTCATGATCTTTTTGTTGCAGACGATAGTTGGAATATTGCCCTGCTGCGCTATTTTAACCCTGTAGGCGCACATAAATCAGGTTTAATTGGTGAAGATCCCAATGGTATTCCTAATAACCTGATCCCTTATATCTCTCAGGTTGCCATTGGTAAACGTGACATCCTTTCTATTTTTGGCGGCGACTACGATACACCTGACGGCACAGGCGTTAGAGATTATATTCATGTTGTTGACCTGGCTCGCGGGCACATTAAAGCATTAGAAAAATTGACCAGCAAACCCGGATTAGTGGTTTATAATCTTGGCACGGGTCAGGGATACAGCGTTCTGGAAATGGTCAAAGCAATTGAAAAAGCGTCTGATCGCAACATACCTTATCAGATAGTTGCACGTCGCCCCGGGGACATCGCAACCTGCTTTGCCGATCCTGCTTTCGCTTTACAGGAAATCAACTGGAAAGCCGAATACGGTCTGGATGAAATGGCTGAAGATACCTGGCGCTGGCAAAGCAACAACCCTGATGGTTATTAGGTGGAGTTGCTGTAGTTTTCTTACTCCACCTTATCCTGCATTAGGTGGAGTTATAAACTTATAAACTTATAAACCTGCAAACTTATCAACATACTCACTTAACGAACTTATTAACATACCAGGACATTATATTTCTTTAACTTCTTCATTAACTCCTCTATAATTCTGATCATTCATTAACCTTCGAGCGAGATAATCCATTGAGCATCAGTAAACTTTTCCAGCAGGAATTACGCCAGCATTATCTATTTCGTCGCTTACCCGATAAGGCATTCAATAATATTCTTCAACAATCAAATCTGACTTCATTAAAAAGAAATGAAACTTTATTTGAGCAGGGTGAAGAAGCAACACGTTTTTTTCTGGTACGAAGCGGGCAGATAATGTTATTTCAAACCTCTCCGGAGGGCAATGAAAAAGTCGTTGATATTATTGGTCCGGGACAGACGTTTGCTGAAGCCGTTATGTTTATGGAAGGCAATCGTTATCCTGTCAATGCTCGCTCAACCAGTAATACTGAGTTGTTTTATTTTGATAATATTGCATTTACAGAGCAGTTACAAAAATCTAATGCGCTGTGTTTTGCTATGATGGCAGATATGAGTACCCGTCTGAAAGGACTCCTGATGGAAATCAGTGAGTTAACAATTTATAATGCCAAACATCGTTTAATCAGTTACTTATTAGGTCACATTAATGATCTTCAGGATCAGCCAAGCGTAAAGCTGACAGCAACCAAATCAATGATCGCTTCACGACTATCTATTACTCCGGAAACATTTTCGCGTATCCTGTCTAAACTAAAAAAAGATAATTTGATTAGTATTGAAGATGAAACTATTATCCTCATTCAACCGGAGAAACTAAAAGAGATTATTGGTGAATCATTTGTGAAACGTAAAACCGGCTGTATGTCTTAGACTGAGACTGCTGTGCTGTGTTTCAATTTGTTTCAGCTAAACTGTGAAATTTCACTAATAACATTGCGTAGATTCTCTGTCATATAGTTAAAACTGCTGGCAATATCACCCACCATATCAAAACTGGTGACATTTAATTTCTGAGTTAAATCATTTTTACTGATCGTCATTGCAGTAATTGAAATACATTGCAGCCTTCTTAACAACACAATGTTCAAAAGCCAGTAATTTGCCAGACCAATCGTCAGGCCTGCCACTATACAGGAAAGCACAAACCAGCCATGCATGCCTTCTTTCCAGTCAACAAACAAACTTGCCCATAATGGAAATATTGCACCTAAAAGTATTCCAAAGGTAAGAAATGCAAGAAACAGATTTTTTAATATGCTCGGTTTTCCAAAAGAAAAAGACATGAAATATTTTCCCCATTACCGGTCGTTTAGTGATTCTGTCAGATACAATTTTGCTGATAACTATTAATTTCAACAAAAGTTAATTTCAACAAAAGTCAAAATACATTAAATCTTAATGATAGCTTATTTTAAAAATATCACCCGCAGCGAAACATAATTTTGCATCAGAACTGGTTTGATTTTTGCATGTTTTTTGTAGTAGAGAGTAAAACAGGTGCTAAAGGATAAAAAAATGACACTAAAACAGAAACAATTAAAGCATCATAAAATTAATTTTTGTCAATTAGTGCTGGGTATATTGTTACTAACATTATTTTATACCAATGCCCTATTTGCCGCTGAACATCATTCTCATGAACAGATCCGTAATACTGCCGTTGAATTTGTCCGCTCACAGCTCCCTGAAGATGTTACAATTAAAACAATTAAAGCCGGTAAAATCGATTCCAGAATTCACTTTAAACAATGTTCTCAAGCACTTGAGGCCAGTTCAAGCATCAGTAAACGCATTACAAAAAGCTGGACTATCGGCGTTCGATGTTATGGCGATACGCCATGGAGTATTTATATTCCTGTTAAAACCATTCTCAGCAGAAAGATGTTTGTCAGTAAAACCACCATTATCCGCGGTGAAATAATCACCCCGGATAAAATAACCCTGATGGAACAGCAAATAAGCCATCAAAATCAAAAGCATTTCTCCATACTGGCCAATATTACCGGTCGGGAAGCACGTAGAACAATTCGCCCCAACCGGGTCATCAACAGCTCAATGCTGCAGGAGGCATTGTTAGTACGCAAAAAGGAATCTGTTTTAATTTATGCCAAAAGCCAGACACTGCAAGTCAGTATGAAAGGCACTGCTCTTAAAAATGGGCGTTATAATGAAATGATCAAGGTACGCAATAACAGTTCAAAAAAAATTATTGATGCGCTGGTAACAGCAAGAGGAATTGTATCAGTCAATTTCTGATACAAACGTCTGAACAATATCATACCAGTATCTAAAGAGTTTGAATTTTAACATTAAAAAGTGCTAAAGTTTCCCCACAAGCAGCCGATAATATAGCCAAACGGGGGAGCATAAAACTATGCCAATAAATATCAGCAATATATCAACTCATGCAAAAAACAGTACATCACAAACTAACAGAGCTAATGAACAAAAGCATGTTAAAGCGGATCATGATTCTGCAGGTAAAGCAAACCAGGCCTCAAAAGCTATGCTTGAGCAGGATTCAGTTAATCTGACCAATTCAGCGATGCGAATAAAGTCATTGGAAGACCAGATTGCCCGACTACCGATTGTTGACACACAAAAGGTTGAGCAAATTAGAAATTCACTCCGTGACGGTACCTTTGAATTTAATTCTGTGCGCATTGCAGAGAAGTTTATTAGCTTTGAAAAAGGTTTATATTGACAATAGCCTGAGACAATAATAGTTTTACAATACGTTCTTTACAGCAACAACAGGATAAAGAAATGAACCCGTTTTTATCAGACCAGGCAACAGAACAAGCATCGCCTCAAGAAGAAATTCTTAGAGAAAAAGAGTTGACCGGCATTCTGCAACAGCAACAACAATGCCTGGAACAGGTTATTCAATTATTAAAAATTGAAAACACCGCTATTCTAGAGCGTGACATAAAGTCAATTGACAGCTTACTCGATAAAAAACTCATGTTTCTTAGTAAATTAGAGCAGCTGGACAAACAGCGCCAGCATTTCTTCGAGCAGCAAACAGGAATGATATACAATCATCCTGATTTTTCTCACTTTATTAAACAACACCCGTCACAAAGCATTCAAAATAGCTGGCAGGCGGTTAAAGTTAAACTACCTGAATGTAAAAAACAAAATGAACTGAATGGCAGGATGATCAATATTAGAAAGGAAAACAGCGAACAAATTTTACAGATATTATTGGGACATCCCTTAAATAATACACAAACTTATAGCCACTCAGGTCAAACCAGTCTGCAGAAACGCAGTGCCTTATACACCGAGGTCTGATATCATGAAGGCTTTCATAGAACATGAAATTCTCCACTGTCTTATATGAGGATTTAATGTTTGGCTGACGGCTTTTGGTGTTGCTGACGGCTCCTGGTGTTATAGCTGACGGCTCCTGGTGTTATAGCTGACGGCTCCTGGTGTTATAGCTGACGGCTCCTGGTGTTATAGCTGACGGCTCCTGGT
>DAOVUK010000402.1 GCA_030632625.1 Gammaproteobacteria bacterium | reverse complement strand
CCTGGGCTCTTCTGGCTCAGTGGTGCCGTTATTTTCCAGGCAGATTAAAAATGGTGGTCCGGTGACAGTGACCGATCCGGATATTATTCGTTATTTTATGACCATTCCGGAAGCCGCTCAATTAGTTTTGCAGGCAGGTTCTCTGGGGCTTAACAGCGAGCAGGGCGGCGATGTTTTTGTGCTGGATATGGGCGAACCGGTTAAAATTTCTGAGCTGGCAAAAAAAATGATTCACCTTTCAGGTTTTGAAGTGAAAGATGAAAACAACCCTGATGGTGATATTGAGATTGTCTATACCGGCCTGAGACCGGGTGAAAAGCTCTATGAAGAATTATTAATTGGTGACAATGTGGCCGATACACAGCACCCTCGAATTATGCGCGCAGAAGAACAATTTATGGCAATGCCGGTTCTGGAAGAAAAGTTACGCTTACTGGATGAAGCCTGTAATGATTTTAATATTGCCTGGGTACGGGAAATTTTATTAGACAGTGAAACAGGCTATGTGCCGGATAAAGAACAGCCTGTAGATTTACTCTGGTGTGAGCTTAAGAAAAAAACAAGGTAACTATTCAGCGCATTCATCTTTTACTCAATTTTGTTGTTGTTTTTTACTTAAAAAAACATCATTTTGCACAAATTGTTAGTGAATTTGTGTAAAATAAGAGGTTAATTATAAAAACAAAGATTAGGTTCTTCACATTATTGCGTACTTTTTGTATTCACTCGGTGAATTCAGCCATTCATCGATAGGGTAGAGACGTTGCATGCAACGTCTCTACGTATGCTTACCATCCTGGCGGTCGTTACGTGACCGTAGAGACAAGGCATGCTTTGTCTCTACAATTTGGAAAAGTACGCATTTTTGTGAAGAGCCAAAGATTATATTAAATTTTTATCTATTTAAGGGTGCGAGCGGCTGCAGCAGTGCCATCATAAAAGACTTACAACTTACAACTTACAACTTAAAACTTACCCTTCACTCCCATTCCCCGGTCAGATGATGTTGCAGATCATCGGCTTCCAGTTCAGAAATCACCTTGCCGCGGATAGAATGGCCTGATTCATGTACGGATTCTTTACGGTGTGTTATTAATGGATGCCATTCAGGCAAGGGTTTGCCTTCGGCCAGTAGGCGATAGCTGCAGCTGGAGGGCATGAAATAGACCTGTTCCAGATTGTCACTATTCAGGGTCACACATTCAGGTACCAGCACACTGCGCTGAGAATAATTTTCACACTGACATTTTTCTATATTAAGGTATTGGCAAACCACATTGGTGCCATAAATGATGCCTGTTTCCTCATCCTCAACTTTAAGCAGGCAGCATTTTGCACAGCCGTCGCAGAGCTGCTCCCACTCGCTCTGAGTTAATTCGCTCAGAGCCTTGATTTCCCAGAAATTTGCCATCAGAATAAGTTAAACTTCATATTGTCGTCATTGATATTAAGGAAAAGAACGCCGGATGTTTTCAATATTAAAAAAATCATACCGACTATTGCGTATTATTCTGCATGTTCTATGGGGTGCAGTGCAAGTTATTTTATTGCGGCCGGAGAATGAGTGACCCTTTTTCCAGAAGGTGCAACCAGTGAGGGCAGTGAGATTGCTCACCTTTATCCCGGACTTTTTCAGTCCGGGATAGGCTCATCTGAGAATAATACACCGCTGGGTGTTTAGCCGATTGTTATTATATATAAAATTGATGATAAATTATCAGCGCATATTCCCTTCACCGGAGAGGCTAATATGCTGAAAAATTTATGGTCAGTTCTGGAATTTGATCATATCACAGCAGATATCTATTTTGCCCCCTTTATTAGTTCTGAAAATATGACTCGAAAGATGTTATCAGCCCATTCACATCAGCAAATGCGGGAAACTCTTAAGGTGAAATCATAGAAATATCAATGAAATACATTGCTATTGATGTTTTTATGTAAATAAAGTTCTATAAGTCAATAATTATTAAGTTTTTTTTAAGGTTTGTGTTATAGTCTGGTTATAATTAAAAAAAGACTAGAAATAATTAATAGGGTGGGGCATGTTATGAGTTTTAATAGCGAAGCTATTTCATCATGTGAGCAATATAAATCCAGAATTAATAAGCGGTTTATGGGAATATTACCTGCTTTTCGTCATACCTCAAGTGGTGAAACTCATCTCTCCTGTGAAAAAGACGGCACTCTGGCAGCCATCCATCGAGTTGATTTTCTACCCAGCGAATGGCTTTTGTGTAATATTGATAACAGCGAATGCAAATTAAAAGACAGTGTTGAAAAAGGCTATGTGGTGATGGGATATTTTTTAAACCAGAAGGATGCTGCCCAGCTTTTACCGCATTAGGTTCAGGATTTATAAACAGCTATTAGCAGGAGAAAAAATGTACGGTATTCATGTAAGCGTTGACTGCAGTATGGAAGAAGCGGAGCAAAAAGCGATTGAGGCACTTAAGGCAGAAGGCTTTGGCGTGTTGACTGAGATTGATGTGCAGGCAGTACTGAAGAAAAAAATTGATGTTGATCGCAAGCCCTATAAAATTCTGGGAGCCTGTAATCCTGTGCTGGCTAATAAGGCATTACAGGCAGAACCTGATCTGGGCCTGCTGCTGCCCTGTAATGTGGTGATTCGTGAAGAAGAAGACGGCACCATCACAGTGGCTATTGTTGATCCGGCTGCCATGTTCACCGTGGTCGATAAGCCGGAAATGGAAGAAATGGCCGAAGAAGTACGTGAAATCTTTGAACGCATAATGGCTGCTATTAAAGGCTGAGATATAAAGCACAGTTGCTAGCCTGGTCTGTTTCTATGTTTCTATGTATATGTTATAACTGACCAACATATAAACATACAAACTTATAAACATACAAACCTAACAAAATGCCCCACCGTATAGAACAAATCAAACACTGGCTTAAGACTGAACTTCAGGCTGACATTCAAAATTTCGAACCTGCTTCTAATGATGCCAGCTTCAGGCGGTATTTTCGAGTTATCTTCAACAATACAATCTTTGACCAGTCTGCAGGCCAGTCATTTATTATTATGGATGCGCCGCCGGAAAAAGAAGCCATTACTGCCTTTATCGATATTGCGTCCAGTCTGGAAAACACGGGTATCAATGTACCTCATTTATACGCAGTTAATGAGGCTGACGGCTTTATTTTGATGTCTGATCTGGGCAGTACTGCTTATTTATCCCTGCTTGATTCTGACTCTGCTCTTAAAGAAGCTTCTAAGCATGGAATGGAACAGGCCGACAAATTATACGCTGATGCTATCAGTGCACTGGTTGTTATGCAGCTGGGTATGCGGCAGGATCAGACGCTGGAGTTGCCGGATTATGATGCCGTACGCCTGAGAGATGAAATGCAGCTTCTGCCGGACTGGTACGTCAAAGTGCATTGTCAGCAGACATTGGATGCTGCTGAGCAGATTGTTCTGGAACAGGCTATGGAGCGTTTGATTGCATCTGCAGAGGAACAGCCCCAGGTATTTGTCCATCGGGATTACCACTCCCGCAATCTGATGTTTTATGCCGGGCATAACCCCGGTGTGATTGATTTTCAGGATGCGGTCATCGGACCGCTTACCTACGATCTGGTGTCCTTACTCAGAGACAGTTATATTGCCTGGCCGGAAGAAAATGTTTATG
>DAOVUK010000477.1 GCA_030632625.1 Gammaproteobacteria bacterium | reverse complement strand
TTTAGCGGACGATTTCTCAGGTAGAGAATCATGGCTTCAAACGCATAGGCAAAAACAATTGCCAGAAAAATATTGACCAGAATACCATAGCCGAAGACATAAGTTGCGGTCACTATTCCAGGTATCATCAATAGTGTCACCATCCGCATGATTTGTGATACGGATAAGTCGGGTTTTAAAAAAGGTGAACTTTGAGCTAAAAACATGGTGTTTTTACTGATTCCTATGGTTAAATCAAAGGTTAAATCAAAGGTTAAATCGGAGTTTAATCTATTGTTTACTCTGTTAGACTGTTTTTTCTGCGCCTTTCATTGGCTGCATCAATTTGTTTTTGCTGATCTTCAGTAAGATTATCGGTATTTTTTCTTTGTGACTGCTGCTGCGCTTTTTTGATTTTTGCTCTGGCAATTGCTTCCTGAATTAAATCCATTTTATCAGCGGGTTTTTCACTTGCCTTAGTGTCACTGGTGCCGGCAGAAGCCGTTTCTTCCTGTTTAGCCTTTTCTGCATCCAGGGCTTTTTTCCTAGCTAATTTTTCTTTGCGCAAACGGGCCGCCTCTGCTTTAGCTAATGCGGCTTTTTCCAGACGTTCCTGACGAAACTCATGACGTTCACGGGCAATATTGGCTTTATTGCGCTCTCGTTCATCATCCCATATTTCTGCTTTGGCATAACGAAAATATTGAACCAGAGGAATATTACTGGGGCATACATAAGAGCAGCAGCCGCATTCAATGCAGTCAAAAATATTGTAATCCTGAACTTTTTCCAGATCGCGAGCCTTGGCATACCAGTACATTTGTTGTGGCAATAATGACATGGGACAACTGTCTGAACAGCGACCGCAGCGAATGCAGGGCATAGCAGGAGGTGGTGTTGCGAGTTCATTTTTTTCACTAATGAGCAGGCAGTTGGTCGCCTTGGTGACGGGGATATCGATTGAAGACAGAGAAAAGCCCATCATCGGCCCTCCCATAATGACTTTTTCTATTTTATCTTCGTATAAGCCGACCTGACTAAGGACCTCACGAATAGGTGTACCTATCGGTACTTCCATATTTTGCGGTGTTTTAACTGCGCCGCCGGTTATGGTAACAATTCTTGAAATAAGCGGCTCACCGCGATAGACAGCCTGATAGACAGCCGCGGCAGTAGTGACATTGTGGCAGATAATACCAATATCCATTGGCAGACCCTGAGAAGGGACCTGTTTACCTGTGAGTACCTGAATTAATTGTTTCTCGCCGCCGGCAGGATAAATGGCTGGCACTGGAATAATTTCAATTTGAGGTTCGCTATGCGGTTTATTGTAACCGCTGATGGCAGTTAATAATGCCTGATACGCTTCCGGTTTATTGTCTTCAATGCCGACCAGACATTTTTTTGCCCCGACTAATTTTTTAATCAGTAAAATTCCAAGGATAACCTCTTCCGGACTGCGTCGCATCAAGGCATCATCACAGGTAATATAAGGTTCGCATTCTGCGGCGTTGATTATCAGCGTCTCAGTATGCATCTTTTCAGCAGTCTGCAGTTTTGCCGCAGTGGGAAACAGTGCACCGCCCAGACCAACAATACCGGCCTTGACAATATGTTCATTGATTTGCTCATTGCTCAGAGCGCTGATGTTTTTTGCACCCTGGCTGCTGTTGTTTAACGCCTCATTCTCATTAATTAGAGGAGAGCATTCTATCCATTGCTGGTAGTTGTCGGTATCAATCACTACACATAAGGCTGACAGACCGGAAGGATGGGGAATCAGGTGCTCCTCAATTGCCCTGACAATGCCGGAACTTGAGGCGTGTACAGAGGCACTGATCGCACCATCAGCATGGGCGAGAATCTGCCCTTTAAGAACTTTATCACCGACCTTAACTATCGGCTCTGCAGCCTGGCCTATATGCTGAGTTAAAGGAATAATTAACTGTCTGGCTGTTTTTGCTGTGGTAATTGCCTGCTGGTTTGACTGGGATTTGTTTCCGGGTATTTTTAAACCACCTGGAAATGACCAGAGTTTATACAGCTTTTCTTTGATTGCAGAGGCTTTGATTGCAGAGGTGATGGATTGTTTTTGTGAATGACTTTGATTCATGGTCTGGCATTCTCCGCCAGCACATGATCAAGTGTGGTGAAAATACTTTCAGCTGCTTTATTATTGGCATTATATTGTGGTACCGGCCAGCACCAGTTCTTCACAGTCTGTTCAACCGGGATCATTTCAATGCAGTCAACCGGGCAAGGCGCTAAACAAAGTTCGCAGCCGGTACACTCACTTTCAATCACCGTATGCATCTGCTTGGCGGCACCTAAAATAGCATCGACCGGGCAAGCCTGGATACACAAGGTACAGCCAATACAGATATCTTCAATAATAACAGCAACCATAGGCCCCTGAAGCTCTTCTTCAGTATTATCCATGGGCAGTGCTTCAACATCGAGCAGATCGGCAAGTGATTGTATTAAATTTGCACCACCGGGAGGACACAGGTTAATAGGCGCATCACCGGCAGCAATTGCTTCTGCGTATGGATGGCAGCCGGCAAAGGAACATTGCCCGCATTGTGTTTGCGGCAGCAGTGCGTCAATCTGCTCAACAACAGGACTGGATTCTACCTTGAATATAACCGCAGCAAGTCCTAGTACCAGACCAAAAAAAGAGGCTAAAGCCACAAAAGCCAGAATTCCGGAGATCATTAATGTAACCCCTTATCCAGACCGGCAAAACCCAGAAATGCAATGGCCATCAGACCAGCAGTAATCAGTCCAATAGGCGC